>NZ_JBHWIW010000009.1:152971-177109 GCF_042731955.1 Streptomyces sp. NPDC059828
ACCGCCCGGGCTCCCTCCCCCCCTTCCCCCTCTTTGTGCCCCCCCGCGAACCCGCCCCCACGCTGGTGGCCCCCATACCCCCCGCCGGGTGGCCCGCCCGCGTCGGGGTGTCCGGCGCCACCGTGGCACCGCGAGAGGACGTACCTCAGGCGGTCGCGAGCTTCGGGTTCGAACCGTACTGGTTCTCCTCCGCCTTGCCCTCGCCGGCCAGGAAGACCAGCAGGATGATCGGGCCGACCAGCGGGATCAGGCCGAGGAGCACGAACCAGCCGGAGCGGCCGGTGTCGTGCAGACGGCGGATGGTGACACCCAGGCTGGGGAGGAGCACGAGCAGCGAGTAAAGGGGGGCGATGAAGCCCAGGTTGAGGACGCCGAGGTCGATGCCCATGAGCACGGCGTAGACGATCACGTTGATGAGCGTGAACATCCAGTACTCCTGGCGGCGCGCACGGCCGCTGAACACGGCGTACTTCTTGAGGACGTCGAGGTACCAGTGCATGGGTCTTCCCGGGGATCGAGCGGCAGGGCCGGTGTGAAAAAACGAGCCAGCGCGGAATGTAGATGGCCTGATGTGCACTGGTCAATAAGTTATCTGGCAGCCACTGATCGGTGACCTGAGTGGTGCGTTCCACCCCGATTTGCCCGCTTGTTGATGCTGAATCGGTGATTCCGGTTCACTTGCCGGAGGCGTTCGGCCGCCGCCCTCGCCGCTCACGCATTGCCGAAACTCGCACCGCGCCGGCAACCCGTCTGCCAATGGCCCGGTCGAATCACCGGGATGTACACGGGAGAAGCCGCAGAAGCAGGATGGGGCAGGGCTTACGGGGCCCGTTCCTGGTCGCAACCGAAGAACCCATGCGGGCCGCCGTCACGTCACGGGCCGCAGAGGACCGCTTCGCGGACCGCGTCGATGTCGTCGCACCGTCGCAGGTCAGGAATTCATGAGAGCGGTCGCCATCGCCCCCGGGCGGGCGCATCATGAACACGTCGATCGGGTCCTGGTCTTCCACGACGAATCCGTGGCGTTCGCAGAGGCGACGGGCAGCACTGCCCTGCAGGGCGGTCAAGCCCACGGCCACGCCCTGCGCGTCCGCTCGCTCCGGTACCGAGCGCAACCGACAGAACCGAGCCCTCGGCCCTGACAGTGCGGAGCAAGGTAGAAGGGCTCCAGCCACTGCCTGCCCTCGACGGGCCGGACCGTGACGCATCCCGCGAGTCCACCGTCGATCATGATGATCGAGGTGTGCTGCGGGGAGAAGGAGTCCCGCAGCCGCTGCCGTACCCGGTGCTCGTCGCAACGCCCCAGGCGTTCCACATCCGCACGCATGACCGCGGCTCGCAACTCCGCGATCCCCTCGAGGTCCGCGGCCGCCGCAGGACGCGACACCCAGCCCGCGGCGTGCGCCGACGTGGCCCGCGCGGGCACCTCCATGCCCGCTCGCGTGCCGCTCCCCGTCGCCCCGGCATCCATATGACGGGAGTATCTCAGTCCGCCTGTCCTGATCAGGCACACGGGCATCTCGGCCTGCACCGCCCGATTCCCGCGTCTCAGTCGCGGACCAGTGCCGCGGCCTTCCGCACGCCGGCCGTGACGCCGGTCCCGATGTTCACCACCTCGGCCCGGGCTCCCGGGCTTGCCGGAGCCCACAGGGCGACCTCGGCAGCCCACATGCACCGTGTCCCGCGCATGCCAGCCGCCTTCCTTTGAGGCGGCGGGAAAGACTCATGCGGGCGCGGGTCGACCAGGCCGCCACCCAGGGTCTATTTTCACCCCTCCATTTTCGCCTTCCTTTTCGAGTCGGCGCCATGAGCAATCGAGATGTCGTAGGTAATTAATTTGGCCACTCCTTCGTATTCTATTTCCCCTCCTCACGGCGAGAGCAACGGTCGAATCGGCGTTCAGCGCATCACCCCATCACCACCCCGCCCGTGTTAACCCGTTCGGCGGATTCACGTCACACCCGGGCGCTGGCCTTCAAACACGCCACACCCCCCGCTCCCCGGCCGTTCAAGCCCACCGACGGGCCGACACGAGCGAGTTCGAGTGGCAATGCGCCCGGGGACGACGGAGACTGGTAGCAGGGTTTTGTGATGAGAAAAGAGACTCGCATGGAGGAAAAATCTCTCGAGGTCTTGACGCCCGGGTCGGGCCGCTCGGAAAACTCCAAAAACGGCGGCGTAGATCCGACGAACGGGACCGAGAGAAGTTTCGCCGAGGTGCTTGCTGATGTCGTGAGCACCGAGCGGGTGTCGGTCGACAGTCACTTCTTCGATGACTTGGGGGCCAATTCTCTGGTAATGGCGCAATTCTGTGCCAGGGTCCGCAAGCGGGCCGATCTGCCCTCGGTGTCGATGAAGGACATCTACAAGAACCCGACGATCCGCAGCCTGGCGAGCGCGCTCGCGGACGCGGCTCCGCCTCCTGCCCCTGCCGGGTCCCCCGCGACTGCGTCCACCGGCGCGGTCCCGGACGTCGTCGCGCTGGTGGCCACGACCGACAGGACGGTCGACGCCACCGGAGCCGCCCGGGTCGCCGAAGGCACCGGGGTCGGGGCCGGGAAGCCTGCGAGCACGCTGCGGTACGTGCTGTGCGGAACGGCGCAGTTCCTGATCTTCTTCGGCTACTGCTTCGTCGCCGGTGCGATCACCGCCACCGGCTTCGAGTGGGTGTCCACCGCTTCCGGCGCACTGGACATCTACCTGCGCTCCCTGGCGTTCGGCGGCGCCGGGCTCGTCGGCATGTGCATCTTCCCGATCGTGGCGAAGTGGCTGCTCATCGGCCGCTGGAAGCCTCGCGAGTTCCCGGTCTGGGGCCTGACGTATCTGCGGTTCTGGACCATCAAGGCGCTGACCCATGCCAGTCCGATGATCTTCCTCGTCGGGAATCCGCTCTATGTGCTGTATCTGCGGGCCCTGGGCGCGAAGATCGGCAAGAACGTCACGCTCCTGTCCCGTACCGTCCCGGTCTGTACGGACCTGCTGACCATCGGGGACGGGACAGTGGTCCGCAAGGACTCCTACCTCCTCTGCTACCGGGCCCACGCCGGGCGCATCCAGACCGGTCCGATCACACTCGGACGGGATGTCTTCATCGGCGAGAAGACCGTGCTCGACATCGACACGTCGATGGGCGACGGGACCCAGCTCGGCCACACGTCCGCACTCCAGCGAGGCCAGACGGTCCCGGACGGCGAACACTGGCACGGCTCCCCCGCCGAACGCACGGAGATCGACTACGTGCGGGTCGCCCCGGCGAAGTGCGGGGTGTTGCGACGGGCGAGCTACGGCTTCGTCACGCTGCTCCAGCTGTTCCTCGTGTACGTGCCGCTGGGCATCGGAGGGGCGTACATCCTCCTCACCGAGATTCCCTCCCTGGGCAGGCTGCTGGAGCCGGGTGCCGCGGCGATCATGTCGCCGGTGATATACGTCGACGCCCTCATCGTTTCCCTGGTGCTGTTCTTCGGATTCGTCATCCTCGGCCTGATCGGGATGCTCACCGTGCCCCGGCTGATGAATCTGGTCATCAAGCCCGACAAGGCGTATCCGCTCTACGGATTCCACTACTCGGTGCACCGGGCAATCGCCCGGGTGACCAACATCAAGTTCTTCAAATGGCTGTTCGGTGACAGCTCGTACATCGTCTATTACCTCAAGGGGCTGGGATACGACCTCTCTCGGGTCGAGCAGACCGGCTCGAACTTCGGTACCGAAGTCCAGCACGAAACCCCCTATTTGAGCACCGTCGGCAGCGGCACCATGATCGCGGACGGACTTTCCATCGTGAACGCGGACTTCTCCAGCACGTCCTTCCGTGTTTCCCCGGCGGCCATCGGTGCTCACAATTTCCTCGGCAACAACATCGCCTATCCCTCCGGGGCCAGGACCGGCGAGAACTGCCTGCTGGCCACGAAGGTGATGGTGCCGCTGGACGGTGAGATCCGCGAGGGTGTGGGGTTGCTGGGGTCACCGTGCTTCGAGATTCCCCGGTCGGTGGAGCGCGACATGCGGTTCGACCACCTCAGGGCCGGGGACGAGCTGCGCCGGCGCCTGCGGGCGAAGAACCACTACAACCTGCGCTCGATGGCCCTGATGCTCTTCGTGCGCTGGCTGCTCTTCTTCGCCATCACCCTGATCGGCCTCACCACGGTCGACCGCTACGGCGCACTCGGGCAAGGGCTGATCGCCGTGTCCCTGGCACTCGTGCTGGCGCTCACCATGCTCTATTTCGTCCTGGTGGAGCGCTGCATCGCGAGGTTCCGGCCCCTCAAGCCACAGCTGCGCTCCATCTACGACCCGTACTTCTGGTGGCACGAACGCCTGTGGAAGGTGCCGAGCGAATACTTCAACGTCCTCAACGGCACCCCGTTCAAGGCCACGGTCTGGCGGCTGCTCGGGGTGCGGATCGGCAAGCGCGTCTTCGACGACGGCTGCCTGATGACGGAGCGGACCCTCACCACCATCGGTGACGACTGCACGCTGAACGCGGGCAGCAAGGTCCAGTGCCACTCCCAGGAGGACGGCACCTTCAAGTCCGACCACAGCGTCCTCGGTTCCGGTTGCACGCTCGGTGTCGGCGCCCATGTCCACTACGGCGTGACGATGGGCGACGGTGCGGTGCTCGCCGCCGACTCCTTCCTCATGAAGGGCGAGGAAGTACCCGCGTACGACCAGTGGGGCGGGAACCCGGCGGCCCAGTTGCGGACCGCCGCGGTGCGGAACGCCCAGAGCCACCAGTCCTGACAGGAAAGGTCCGATGGGAATGCGCATGGAGACCGCCATCGAAGCCCGTGACGGCTCCCGTGACTTCTGGCGCGGTGTGCTGGCCGACGCCGGACGCGCCGCCGTGCCTCGTTGGACATCTGCGCCCGTGCCGGGGGTGGGTGAGCAGGAGGCCGCGGTCCCCGACGAGGTCGCTTCGGCGTTGCCCCGGTTGGCGGGTGAGCTGGGAGTGCCGGTGGAGTCGGTGCTGCTGGCGGGGCACGCCAAGGTGCTGTCGGCCCTGTGCGGTGAGGACGAGGTGCTGGCCGGGTACGTGGCGGTGCAGGGCGCACCCGCAGCCCCGTGCCGGCTGGATCTGACGGTGTCGTCGTGGCGCGGGCTGGTGCTGGGGGCCGACCGGGCCGCACGTGACGTGCGGACGCATCTGGACTCCCCGTGGCGGGAACTCGTGGGTGAGCTGGGGCTTTCGGCGGCGCCTTTCGAGGTGGTGGTGGACCCGTACGGTGCGGACGGCACGCCCGAGGGTGACACGGTGTTGTGGGTGGGGTTCGTACGCCGGGACGGGCAGTGGGCGGTGCGGGTGCGCTACCGCGCCGACGTGCTGGACGCTGACGCGGGCGAACGGATCGCCGGGTACCACGTCACCGCGCTGGGACTGCTGTGCGCGGATGTCGACGCCGGCCACACCGGTCAGGGCCTCGTGGGGGCGCGGGAGCTGCGCCACCAGCTCGAGGATCTGGCCGGGCCTGAGCGGGAGCTGCCGCAGGCACGGGCACACGAGTTGTTCGAGCAGCGGGTACGCGAGCACCCGGACTCGGTGGCGGCCGTGCGCGGCACCGACACCTGGACCTATGGCGAGTTGAACGCGCGGGCGAACCGGCTGGCGCGGGCCCTGCTGGTGGCCGGGTTGCGGCCGGAGCAGCCGGTGGGGGTGGTCACCGAGCGCGGCCTCGACTGGCTCGCGTCGGTGTGGGCGGTGTTCAAGGCCGGCGGGGTCTACCTGCCGGTCGAGCCGCACTTCCCGCCCGAGCGGGTCCGCAGCATCCTGACGCGCGCCAACTGCCCCCTGGTCCTCACCGAACCGGGCAGCACCGATCATCTCGACCAGGCACTCGCCGAACTGCCCGCCGTGCAGCGGCTGCTGATCGACGAGGCCGTGTCCGGGCAGACCGACGCGAGTGACCTGGATGTGGCGGTGGGCCCGAACCAGCTCGCGTACATCTACTTCACCTCCGGCTCCACCGGCGAGCCCAAAGGCGCGATGTGCGAACACACCGGCATGCTCAACCACCTCCACGCCAAGATCGACGATCTGGGCATCGGTGAGGGCACGGCGGTCGCGCAGACCGCACCCCAGTGCTTCGACATCTCCCTGTGGCAGCTGATCGCCGCCCATCTGGTCGGCGGACGCACCGTCCTGGTCGACCAGGAGACGATCCTCGACGTCCCCCGCTTCCTCGACACGATCGACCAGCAGCGGGTGAATGTCGCCCAGCTCGTGCCGTCGTATCTGGAAGCGGTCCTCACCCACCTCGAGCGCCACCCACGCCCCCTGGCCCACCTGCGGTACGTGTCCGTGACCGGCGAAGCGCTCAAGCGCGAGCTGGCTGTCCGCTGGTTCGCCAACCAGCCGGCGATCGCCCTGCTCAACGCCTACGGACTCACCGAGACCAGCGACGACACCAACCACGAGCTCATGCGCGCCGCCCCCGAGCGGGTGCTGCTGGGGCCCCCGGTCCCGAACGTCCGGATCTACGTCGCCGACGAACACCTCCATCCCGTCCCTCTCGGCGCCCCCGGCGAGATCGTGTTCTCGGGCGTCTGCGTGGGCCGTGGCTACATCAACGACCCCGAACGCACCCGCGCTGCCTTCGGCACGGACCCCTACCGGCCCGGCGCCCGCCTCTACCGCAGTGGCGACCGCGGACGCTGGCACCCGAACGGCAAGCTCGAATTCCTCGGCCGCCGCGACACCCAGGTCAAGATCCGCGGCTTCCGCATCGAGATCGGTGAGATCGAGAACACCCTCCTCACCCTCCCCGGAATCCGCGACGCCGCCGTCACCTTCATCGACCACCCCGCCACGGGCCCCCACCTGACCGCCTACTACACCCGGCACACCCCACTGGACCAGGCCGAACTCAGCAGCGCGCTGGGGGCTCACCTCCCCGCCTACATGGTCCCCACCACCTACCACCACCGCGCCGAGCTCCCCCTCACGCCCAACGGCAAGGTCGACAAGAAGGCACTTGTCCGCGAGACCGCCGAACACACCGCACCCGCTGCCACCCCCGTCACCAGCTCCCCCACCACCCCCACCGAACAACGCCTCGCCGCCGCCTTCGCCGGCATCCTCGGCCTGCCCGCCGACCGGATCGGCCGCGACGACCACTTCTTCGACCGCGGCGGCACCTCACTCTCGGCCGTCAAACTCGCGATCGCCCTCGACCGCGCCATCACCCTCAAGGACATCACCGCCCACCCCGTACTCGCCGAGCTCGCCGTCCTCATCGACACCAAGTCCGGCACGGCCGCAGGCACGGGACCGTCGTCCGAGCTGCTTCAGGCGCTCTCCCGCCCGCAGAGCGGCCGGTCCGCCACAGCCCTGGTGTGCTTCCCGTACGCCGGGGGCAACGCGGTGAACTTCCAGGCGATGGCCAGGGCGCTCCAGGACAGCGGGCCCGCGGTGTACGCGGTCGAGCTGCCCGGTCATGACCCCGCCACCGCCGACAGCGCGTCGTTCGCACCGCTGGACCGGCTGGTCGGGCAGGTGGTGGACGAGATCGAGGCCCGCGGTCTCGGCAGGGTCATGCTGTGGGGCCACTCATCGGGCACGGCGCCCGCGCTGGAGACGGCCAGGCGGCTCGAGGAACGCGGGGTCGAGGTCCAAAGGGTTTTCCTCGGCGCGCAGTTGCTCGGCGACGCCGCCACACGCCGCGCCGCCATCGACGAACTCGCCGCGCGCGGCAATGCCGGGATCGCCGCCGAACTCGGCGGTGACAGCGGCTACTCCGAGCTCGGCGAGCAGCTCGATCCCCGGCATGCCGAGCAGGTCGGCGCCGCATACCGGCACGACTGCGTGTCCGCGCACCGCTATTTCGCCGATGCCATGGACGCACCACCGAGCGTGAAACTGTCCGCGCCCGTCACGGTGATCGTCGCCGCCGACGACCCCCATACGGCCACGGCGGAGCCCGGCGAGGCACATCTCGGCTGGCAGCTGCTGGCCGAGCGCGTAGAGCTGTTCGAACTTCCCGACGGTGGCCACTACTTCCTGCGCACCCGTCCCACCGAGGCGGCGAAAGCCGTGCTGCACGCCGCCGACTGGCCCACCCCGTGAAAGCGGAACCAGACAGACAACCAGACAGAAGGGAACGCGAGATGTCGTCCTCACCCCCCGCACCGCTGCTAGAGGTGGAGGTGCCCGCGGGCAAGCCCCCGATGCTGCGTGTCGACAACCCCGGCGGGGATGCCGCCGCGTGGGCGGCCGGGCATCGTGACGCGCTGCGGGCGGCCGTCGCCGAGCACGGGGCGCTGCTCGTCCGTGGCCTGGGCATCGGCGACGCCACGCAGGCGGCCGGGGTGTTCCGCGCCCTCGCCCCGGAGCTCATGGACCACAAGGAGGGGTTCGCCGCACGCGAGGAGTACGGCCAGGGGATCTACTCCTCCGCGACCTGGCCGACGAACCAGCCGATGTGCATGCACCACGAGCTCAGCTACACCCAGACCGTCCCGTCGCTGCTGATGTTCGCCTGTCTCAAGGCCCCCGCCGAGGGCGGGGTGACCGGTGTCGCCGATGCCGCCGAGGTCTGCCAGGCGCTGCCCGCCGCGCTGGTCGACCGGTTCGCGCAACAGGGCTGGCTGCTGGACCGTTGCTACAACGAGGAGATCGGCGCCTCGGTGGCGGAGGCGTTCGGCACCGATGACCGTGCCGCCGTCGAGGACTACTGCCGTGCCCACGCGATCGAGTACACCTGGCACGACGACGGCAGCCTGCGCACCCGCCAGCACCGCCAGGCCGTCATCAGCCATCCCGTCACCGGCGGGCGCTGCTGGTTCAACCAGATCGCGTTCCTCAGCGAGTTCACCCTGGCCCCCGAGGTCCGTGAGTACCTCATCGACGTCTACGGCGCCGACGCCCTGCCCTTCACCACCCGCTACGGCAACGGCGACCCCCTCGACCAGGACACCATCGCCCTGATCAACAGCGTCTACGACGCCCACACCCGCCGCGAGCCCTGGCAGGACGGCGACCTCATGCTCGTGGACAACCTGCGCACCGCCCACAGCCGGGAACCCTACGAAGGGGACCGCACCGTCCTGGTCGCCATGGCCCACCCCCAGCCCACCACCAGCCCCCAGGGAACTCCGCGATGACCACGGACACGAATCCGGAAACGAACACGTCCACGGGCACGGGCACGGTCGTGCCGCCGTTCTCCGTGATCTCCGGCGCACAGGTCCAGCGGGTCCTGCAAGGCCACGAGAAGCACATCGTCGAGCTGGTCGAGGCCACCTACCTGCTCCACGGCAGAGGGCAGACCATCAACCCGCCCTCGTACTTCCTCCGCTTCCCCGACCGCCCCGGCTCCCGCATCATCGCGCTGCCCGCCTCCCTCGGCGGGCCGGACGGCGTCGACGGTCTGAAGTGGATCTCCAGCTTCCCGCACAACGTCGAGGCCGGGATCCCCCGTGCCTCGGCCGTGCTGATCCTCAACGACCACGAGACCGGCTATCCCTTCGCCTGTCTGGAAAGCTCCATCATCAGCGCCAGCCGCACCGCCGCGTCGGCCGCGCTCGCGGCCGACCACCTCACCCGCCACA
The DNA here is from genome assembly GCF_042731955.1 of Streptomyces sp. NPDC059828. Lineage (NCBI taxonomy): Bacteria > Bacillati > Actinomycetota > Actinomycetes > Kitasatosporales > Streptomycetaceae > Streptomyces > Streptomyces sp. NPDC059828. Next base: position 162,515 of record NZ_JBHWIW010000009.1, read on the forward strand.
CCACCAGGCCCACCCGGATCGGCTTCTTCGGCACCGGTCTGATCGCGCGCTACATCCACACCTATCTCAGCGCCACCGGCTGGGCCTTCGACGAGATCGGCATCCACGACCTGTCCCCCGACAGCGCCGCCGGGTTCCGCCAGTATCTCGAGGAGCACAGCACCCCGGGCCGTGTCACCGTCCACGACAGCGCCGAGGAGCTGATCCGGGGCAGCGGTCTCGTGGTCTTCGCCACGATCGCGGGACAGCCCCATGTCACCGAGCCCGGCTGGTTCAGCCACCACCCGCTGGTGCTGCACGTCTCGCTGCGGGACCTCGCCCCCGAGATCCTGCTCGAGTCCACCAACATCGTCGACGACGTCGAACACTGCCTCAAGGCCGACACGTCACCGCACCTGGTCGAACAGCTCACCGGCAACCGTGACTTCCTCGGCGGCACCCTGGAGGACGTCATCAGCCGGCGCGTCGGCATCCCCGGCGACCGGACCGTGGTGTTCTCCCCCTTCGGGCTCGGTGTGCTCGACCTCGCCGTCGGAAAGTACGTCTACGACGAAACCGCCCGCGCCGGAGACCTCCACACCGTCGAGGACTTCTTCCACGAACGGCGCAGACACGGATGAGGGAGATGAGGACGATCGCGATCCGCCCACGGCCGGATGGACATCCGCACGGCCCTGCTTCATGAGGAGGCCATCGTGCCAGTCATATCCGATCCCTACGCCTTCAATGAGGACGATCTCTATGTCGACCTCAAGTCGGTCTTCGGTCACGGGCATGAGCTTTTCCTGAAGTGTGAGGGTTTCAACTTCGCAGGCTCGATCAAGCTGAAGGCCGCCGTCGAAATGGTGGAGGCCGCGGAGCGGGACGGCACACTCGGCCCGGATTCCATCCTTGTCGAGTCGTCGTCAGGAAATCTGGGTGTCGCGCTGAGCATGATCGCGGCGAGCAAGGGCTACGAGTTCCTGTGTGTCACCGACTCCCGCTGCAACCTGTCCACCAGGCTGATGATGGAAGCGCTGGGTAGCCAGGTGCATGTCATCGCGGGCCAGGAGGCGAACGGCGGCTTCCTCGGGGCTCGGCTCGACTACGTACGCGCGCTGTGCGCGTCCGACACCCGGTACGTATGGCTCAGCCAGTACACCAATCCGAGCAACTGGAAGGCCCACTACCGGACGACCGCCCCCGAGATCGCCAAGAGCTTCCCCCAGCTCGACGTGCTGTTCATCGGGGCCGGTACCACCGGGACCCTGATGGGCTGTGCGCGCTTCTTCCGGGAGTGGCACCGTCCGGTACGAATCATCGCGCTGGACAGCGTGGGCTCGGTGGCCTTCGGCGGCCCGCCCGGCCGCCGGATGATCCCCGGCCTGGGCATGAGCATGCGCCCGCCGCTGCTCGACGAGGCGTACGTCGACGAGGTGATCCGCGTCGAGGAGGTGGACACCATCCGGGCCTGCCACCGACTGGCACGCCACGGCTTCCTGTTCGGCGGGTCCACCGGCACCGTGGTGAGCGGGGCGATGAACTGGCTTGAGCAGCACCACACGCCCGGGCTCACCGCGGTGGCGCTCGCCCCGGACCTCGGCGAGCGCTATCTCGACACCGTCTACCAGGCCAACTGGCTGGAGGACCTGTACGGCGACGAGCTGTTCAGCGCGCCCGCCGAGCCCGCCGAAGATCCGTCCGGTGGGGTCTGAGCCCTTACGTGGTCGGGTCACCGTGCAGGTGGATGGGCAGCGCCACCAGGCGGTGGTTCACATCGCCCTGCTGCCACGCGAGTTCGTCCTCCGGCACCGCGAGCCGCGCGTCGGGGTAGCGCCGGGTCAGCTCCTCGATGGCCACGGCGAGCTCGATCCGGGCCAGCGGTGCGCCCAGACAGCGGTGGGCGCCATGACCGAACGTGAGGTGCGGGTTGTGGGTGCGGCCGAAGTCAAGCCGGTCCGGGTCGGTGAAGACGGTCCCGTCCCGGTTGGCCGACGCGAAGGCCAGGAAGACGGCGTCCCCGGCCGGGATGGTGACCCCGGCGATGGTGATGTCCTCGGTGGCGATCCGGGGCAGGCCCGAGGTGTCGTCGCCGAGCAGATTGACTCCCCGCAGCAGCTCCTCGACGGCCGCGGGTATCTCCTCGGGGTGCCCGCCCAGCCGGTGCCAGACATCCCGGTGGCGGGCGAGCAGGGTGAGCACCGAGTTGGCGAGCTGGCTCGCGGATGAGTCGCCGCCCGCGCCGAGCAGGGTGTAGCCGAGCCCGATCAGCTCCTCGGTGCTGAGCCGGTCGTGGCCGAGCCGGGCCGCGATCAGGGCGGAGAGCACATCGTCTCCGGGGGTCTGTGTCTTGGCCATCACCAGACCGGCCATGTAGGCACCGAGCTGCTCCCGGGCCGCGACCGCCTCGTCCTGCGGGCCGCCCACGTCGGCGAACCGCCGTATCCAGCCGTGGAACGACGTCCTGTCCTGTTCGGGGACGCCCAGCAGTTCACAGATCACGGACAGTGCCAGCGGGCCGGTGAGGGCTCCGAGCAGATCCACCGGCCCTTCGGCCGCGTCCTTCTCGGCCTGGCCGAGCAGCTCCTCCACCAGCCGGCGCACCCTCGGACGCATGCCCTCGATCCGTTCGGGCGAGAACGCCTGGACGGCGAGCGTCCGCAGCCGGGTGTGGTCGGGCGGGTCCAGCGAGATGATCATCCCGGGGGGCGCCTGGAAGAGCCCTTCGAACTGCGGCGCGGTCGGCTCGTAGGACGCGGCGCGGCTCAGACGCGGGTCCTCCAGGGCCGTACGGATGTCCTCATGACGGGTGATCAGCCAGGCGGGTGTGCCGTTGGCGGTGGTCACCCGGACGACGGGCTGTTCGGCGCGCAGCCGGCTGAAGACCGGATCCGGGCCGCGATGGCTCGATCCGGGGAACGGGAACAGCGGCAGTTCTGCCATGACGGGGTCTCCTCGGGCAACGCCTGCGCGGCGGATGTCGCCAGCGAGCCTAGGGAGGAGGGCTGGAGCGGTGATGGGGGTGATGGTGGAGGCGGCGCCGCATGGCTGGAAGCGCACCACTGACGTACGGCTCGACGATGGCCGGAAAAGGCGGGTAGCGGAATGGCCAAGGATGGCCGGAAACCGGCTCCGATCATCTGCCCGGACCACCAAAGATGCAGGCAGACGCGGGAATCAAGCAACACCCGAGTCTCATTCGACCGTTTTCCAGGGGCTAACCGGAACGGTGATTCAAGTGGTCTAGGCCGTCACCCGGCCCACGACCGCCTGCCCCGGTCCGGGGCCGTTGAAAGCACGTCGTCGAACACGGGAGTTTCTCGTGACCATTCTTGTCACAGGAGCGCGCGGCAACATCGGCAGCCAGGTCGTCGCGCGGTTGCATTCCACCGGACGTCCCCTGCGCGCCTCCAGCCGCAGAGCCAGCGATCTCGCCGTCCCCCATGGCGTGGAGACGGTCGCGCTCGACCTCCGGGAACCCGGCACCTTCCGGGCCGCGCTGGACGGTGTCACCCAGGTGTTCCTGTACGCGGAGCCGGACGGCGTCGCGGACTTCCTGAAAGCCGCGGACGAGGCGGGAGTACGCAATGTCGTGGTGTTGTCGTCCAACACCGTGATGCTGCCCGGTGCGCACGAGGATCCGCTGGCTCGGCACCATCGCGTGGTCGAGGACGCCGTCTTCGCCTCGGGGCTGCCCCATGTGCTCCTGCGTCCCGGCGCGTTCGCGAGCAACGCGCTGGGCTGGAGCGCCGACATCCGGGAGGGCCGTGCGGTCCAGCAGCCGTTCGCTGACGCCCAGGTGGCCCCGGTGCACGACGCCGATGTCGCGGACGTGGCCGTGGTGGCGCTCGCCGAGGGGTCCCGGGTGAGCGGGGTGGTCCCGCTCTCGGGGCCGCAGTCGCTGAGTTTCCGTACCGAGGTCGGCATCATCGCGGAGCTGCTGGGGCGGGAGATCCAGGTACGCGACCTGGACCGTGACGAGGCGAGGGAGACGATGGGCCGGTTCGTACCCCCGCCGGTGCTCGCCTCACTGCTCGACCAGTGGGAGGCGGGGCTTTCTCGGCCCGCGGACACCGATGCCACCTGCGAGCCCTGGACGGGCGCTCCCGCGCGCACCTTCCGGCAGTGGGTCGGGGAACACCTGGGCGCATTCGGGGACATGCCCGCCGGGTAGGCCGGGCCCGTCCCGCCCGTGCGGCCGACCAGGGTGATCGCGAACCCTGGCCGGCCGTCCGGCATGCCCGGGTTCCGGTACGTCTCCACCTGCCCTGGACGTGACGTCGAGCAGTTGCCGCGACCCTACGCCCACCCAACCAACCCAACTGCCCACATCACGGGCCGAAACCAGGAGACGCACCGATGAGCGCTACCACCTCGACACGTGTCAGCCGCCGCACCGCAGGGGCCGTCGCGGCCGTGCTGCTCGCCATGATCGTGCCGGCCGCAGCTCCCGCCACCGCCTCCGCCATCGGCGCCGGGCACTCCGCGCCCGGTGCCGTGTCCCACAAGGCGGCGAGCCCGGTGGGCAAGTGGGACGTGTTGATCACCATCCACGCCCAGGACCCCCCGCTGTACTCGTGGATCATCTGCGATCTGACCGCGGACCAGAAGGTGCACTGCGTCAACAAGCCCGGTTCGGCCACGCCCCCGCTGGAGGGTACGGGCATCTGGAAGCCGGGCGCCGGGAAGGCGTTCAGCTTCTGGATCACCCACCACGCCCACCGTGACGAGAACGGCAACGAGCACGGCTCCATCAACGCCGTCCACGTCGGCAGCTACAACCGGAAGAGCTTCGCCACCAGCGGGACCGCCTTCATCGACCTGGAGGACGGCACCCCCTGGACCGGCCCGATCGCCGTCGAGTCCAAGGCCACCCGCATCGGCTGACGTATCCGCGGCTGACCGCACCGCCCCTGAGAACCGACGAGGAGGCCTCCGGACCGAATGGTCCGGAGGCCTCCTCGTCAGTGGTGCACACGCAAGGAGACCTGGCTGGTCAGCCCTGTCCCGGTGCGCTCACCCGGCGGGGCAGCGCGCCTGCCGCCAGGAAGGCCACGACGATGAAGCCGAGACCTGTGTACAGCGTGACCTGGAAGGCGCCGGAGAAGGTCTGCGCACCCGCCCGCTGTACGTACGACTCCACCACCGCGACGGCCTTCTCGTTGCCGCGGACTGCCGGTGCGACGCAGTCTGCGGGCTCGTCCGAGGCGTTCTCGCCGCCGAAGCGCTCGTTGACGCAGTGCCGGTAGGCCGAGGCCGCACCGCCGAGCTGGTCGGCCGGGACGCCGACCGCGGCCAGCTCCTGGCGCAGCTTGGGTGCCAGCTCGTCCCCGCTGCTCGTCGCGGAGGAGACCAGCGGGGTGAAGAAGGACAGCGAGACAACGGCGATACCGATGGTGAAACCGAGCTGCTGCATGGTGTTGATGAGCCCGGACGCCGACCCCGCGTCCTCGTGCGGCACGTCCTTGAGGCCGAACAGGGAGATCGGGGTGGCAGCGGCACCGAAGCCGAGGCCGATGACGAACAGGGCGGGGGCGATGCTCCAGCTGGTGATGTCCCCGTCGCTGCTGCCGTTGATCCACAGGAACAGGCCGACGCCGGCGGCGATGCCCACCGCGCCCACCTGCACCACGGTGCGGCCGAACTTGGGAACCAGCGCGATCACGGAGGCGGAGGCGGTGATGAACGCACCGAACGCGAACGCCAGCAGGGTCACGCCGGCGCGCAGCGGGGTCCAGCCCAGACCGAGCTGCATGTACATGTACAGGGCCAGCATGAACATACCGGTGAAGGTGAAGCAGGCCAGCATCAGTCCGAGGGCCGAGCTGAAGCTGCGCGCCTTGAACAGGTTGAGCGCGACCAGCGGTGAGCCGTTGGTCAGGCTCCTGCGCCGCTCGTACGCCACGAAGCCGACGAGTACCGCGACTCCGGCGACCATGGAGGCGAACGCCCACGCCGGCCAGCCGAGCTCACGGCCGAAGGTCAGCGGGGCGAGCAGCAGCAGCAGACCGAGGGTGGCGAGGAAGACACCGGGGAGGTCGACGCGGAGCGCGTGCGGCGCCTTGGACTCGGGGATGTACTTGAGGCCGAGGAAGAAGCCGACCACGCCCAGCGGCACGTTCACCAGGAAGATCGGACGCCAGTCCCAGCCGAAGATGTTGGCCGCGACGATCACACCGCCGATGAGCGGGGCGACGGTGGCGGCGATCCCTCCGACGGTGCCGTGGACGGCGAAGACCGTGCCCTTCTCGTTGTCCGGGAAGGTCACATGGATGATGGAGAGCACCTGCGGCACCATGATGCCCGCCGCGGCGCCCTGCAACAGCCGGGACGCGATGAGCATCTCGGGGTTCATGGCGATACCGCAGAGCAGGGAGGCGATGGTGAAGCCCGCGACACCGAGCAGGAACATCTTCCTGCGGCCGTAGATGTCACCGAGCCGGCCGCCCGTGATCAGCATCAGGGCGAACGCCATGACATAGCCGGCGGTGATCCACTGGACGGCGCCGTAGCTGGCGCCGAGGTCGTGCTGGATGGTGGGGATGGCCACGTTGACGATGCTGCCGTCGAGCATGTCGAGGAACGTGGCAACGGTCATGATGACGAACGCCGCCCAGCGGCGCCGGTCCGGGGCGGGCGAAACCCCCGCCCCGGAGGGCTGCACCGCGACGGCTTCGGCCGGGGGCGGAGCCTCGCTGTCGGTGTCCGTCGGCCGGAAGTTGGTGGAGGTCACGTCTCACTCCTCGTGATGACAGATGGTCACCATCCGGTATAGCCAGCGTGATTGGAGCGCTGCTAGAGCATGCCTGGAGTACTTAAAGGAAGGCGGCGGCCCCACGGGCCCTGTTCAGCGGCCGTTTCGAGGAGTCCTCAAGGCGTGTGCGAGCGGGACAGGGCAGAGTGGGGGGTGCACCGCATGTCGTCCGCCGCGTCTCACGGCACTCTCACAGGGGGCGTTCCATGACCACGCTCGGCCCGCGCGCCCTGAACCGCGCCCTGCTGGAGCGCCAGCTCCTGCTGCAGCGGCACCAGCTCACGGCAGCCGAGGCGATCACGCGTCTGATCGGCATGCAGGCCCAGGCTCCCGCGCCGCCCTACGTGGGCTTGTGGACCCGGCTGACCGGCTTCCGCCACGAGGAACTGGCCGGGCTGCTCACGGGGCGCGAAGCGGTACGCCTCGCGCTGCTGCGGGCCACCGTCCACCTGGTCACCGCCGAGGACTGCCTGGCCTTGCGCCCGCTGGTGCAGCCCGTCCTGGACCGGCAGGTACGCGGGGTGGCGAGGTTCGCCAAGGCGATCGCGGGTCTGGCACCCGATGAGCTGGACGCCGCCGGCCGCGAGGCACTGGGCGGTGAGCCGCTGACCACCAAGGAGCTGGGGGCGGCCCTGGCCGCACGGTGGCCGGAGCGCGACCCGGACGGGCTGGCGAACGCGGCGCGCGGACGGCTCCCGCTGGTGCAGGTGCCCCCGCGCGGCATCTGGGGCGTCGGCGGCCTGACCCGGTACGCGACGGCGGAGTCCTGGCTCGGCCGCCCCCTGGGCACCGGGGCGACCCTGGACGACCTGGTGCTGCGCTATCTGCGCGGGTACGGCCCGGCGTCGGTCAAGGACGTCCAGATGTGGTCGGGGCTGACCCGGTTGCGGGAGGTGGTCGACCGGCTGCGCCCAGGGCTGCGGGTGCTCCGGGACGAGGACGGCCGAGAGCTTTTCGATCTGCCGGACGCACCGCTGCCCGACCCCGACTCCGAGGCACCGGTCCGGTTTCTGCCGGAGTTCGACAACATCCTGCTGGCGCACGACGACCGCTCCCGCATCCTCGACGAGCGGCGGCGGTCGGCGATCTTCACCCGCAACGGCATCATCCGGGCCACCTTCCTGGTCGACGGGTTCGTCGCGGGCCTATGGCGGGTGGACGGCAAGCGCGACACGGCGACCCTCGTGCTCGAGCCGTTCGAGCGGCTGTCACGGGCCTCCCGGAAGGCGCTGGAGCAGGAGGGTGCCGGTCTGCTCGCGTTCATGGCGCCCGAGGCGTCCGACCGTACGGTGCGCGTCGAGCCGCTCGGGTCCTGAGGGGTGGGGGGCGTCCGCCGCTCCCGGCCCTACGGGCACGTCAGGCCCCGTCAGGAGGCCTTCTTGCGAGGCGTGGCCTTCTTGGCCGTGGTCTTCTTCGCCGTGGACTTGGCGGTGGCGGACTTGGCGGAGTCGGACTTCCCCCCCGACGCCTTCTTGGCCGTGGACTTAGCCGACCGGGACGCGGCCGTCTTCTTCGCCATCGACGTGGACTTCTTGCCGCCCGTCTCCTTGGGCGCGGCCTTGGCCGACTTGGGCGCCGGCTTCGCGGCCTGTTCACGGGGCCTCAGCTCGGTGACCTCCCCACCGGCCTCCGCCTCGCCACCGCGGGCCTCCTGCGCCGCCCGGACACTGCTCTCCAGCGCGGCCATCAGGTCGATGACCTTGCCGCCGTCGGCGGCCGGGGCGCGCTCCGGCTCCAGCTCGACGCCCTCCGCCTTGGCGGCGATCAGTTCCTCGACCGCCGTCCGGTAGTCGTCGTGCAGCGAGCCGAGGTCGACGTCGCCGAGGGTGGCCATGAGGGCGTCGGCGAGGTCGAGTTCGGCCTCGCGGATCGTGACCTCGGTCTCCGGGGCCACACCTTCGGGCTGCCGGATCTCGTCCGGCCAGAGCAGACCGTGCATGGCGATCACATCGCCGACCACCCGCAGCATCCCCAGCCGCTCCCGCCCTCTGAGGGCGAACTTCGCCACCGCCACCTTCTTGCTCCGTTTGAGCGCCTCGCGCAGCAGTGTGTAGGGCTTGGCGGCCGGGACTCCGTTCGCCGAGAGGTAGTACGCGGCGTCCATCTGGAGCGGGTCGATCTGTTCCCCGGGCACGAAGGCGACGATGTCGATCGTCTTCGCGGTGGGCAGCGGCAGTGCGGCGAGGTCCGCGTCCGTGATCGGGATCATCGTCCCGTCCGCGTCCTCGTACGCCTTGCCGATATCCGCTGTGGGGACCTCCTCGTCGTCCAGCTCGCAGACCTTGCGGTAGCGGATCCGCCCGCCGTCGCTCGTGTGGATCTGACGGAAGGAGATCGAGCGGTTCTCGGTGGCGTTCACCAGCTTGATCGGGATGCTGACCAGCCCGAAGGAGATCGCGCCGTTCCAGATGGATCGCACGTGCCATCCCTTTCATGCGGTATGGAGAGGTTATGACAGGAGATAGGAGGCATCAGGGGTTACATATGGGATTCTCATCGTATGACGCCCATCACAGAGGTGGAGGGGCGGCGCCTGGCGCTCAGCAATCTGGAGAAGGTCATCTATCCGGCGACCGGAACCACCAAGGGTGAGGTGCTGCACTACTACGCGCTCACCGCCGACCCGCTCCTCGCGCACCTGAAGGACCGCCCGCTCTCGTTCCTGCGCTACCCCGACGGCCCGGACGGCCAGCGGTTCTTCACCAAGAACCCACCACCGGGCACCCCCTCCTGGGTGCGTGTCGCCGAGGTACCCCGCTCCTCGCGCGAGAAGGGCGAGCAGGTGGTCCTGGCGGATCTGCCCGGGCTCGTCTGGGCAGCGAATCTGGTGGTGGAATTTCACACTCCGCAGTGGCGGGTGGAGGAACCCGCCAGGGCCGACCGGATGGTCCTCGACCTCGACCCCGGCGATCCTGCGACCGTGGTCGAGTGCTGCGAAGTGGCTCTGTGGCTGCGCGAGCGGCTCGCCGCGGACGGTCTGGAGGCCCATGCGAAGACCTCGGGCGCCAAGGGCCTGCACCTGCTGGTGCCGCTGGAGCCGACCCCCTCCGATGAGGTGTCGGCGTACGCGAAGTCCCTGGCCGTCGAGGCGGAGGCGGAACTCGGCGGTCTGGTGGTGCACCGGATGGCACGGGCGCTGCGCCCCGGGAAGGTGTTCGTGGACCACAGCCAGAACGCCGCCGCGAAGACCACCGCGACCCCCTACACCCTGCGCGCCCGGCCCGAACCCACCGTTTCCGCCCCCGTGACCTGGCAGGAGATCGAGGCCTGCGGCTCCCCGTCCGAGCTGGTGTTCCGGATGGGCGATATCGCGGGGCGGCTCGAACGGCACGGGGACCTGCTGGCGCCGCTGTTCGATCCCGAGCGTGCGGGCAGTCTGCCGTGAGGTGATCGTCCGTTGGGGTGACCGTCGGGCCCTTCGGAACCGTGGCAGCACCCTTCGGGGGAAGCAGTGCGGCTCGGACCCGAAGTCCATGCGCTCGTCCGCCTGCTTCCCGATGCTGCTGATCTTTCTCACGCGCGAGGCGCTGAGCGACGCCCAGGACCACGATCCGCCCACACCCAGCCGCGCGCATGAGGCTCATGACTGCTGAGGCTGTCCCGGTGACAGGCCCACCAGGACGGCGAGCCCCTCCCTGCCCCGAGGACCACGCGGGTTGAACCTGGCTGCATGGACGAGAGCTCGCCGAGAGTGGCCCTTCGACCACCGGTCGACGTCATGCGCCCCCGGCCGGCGGACGAGATCCCCGAGCACGGCAGTACGCCCGGGGGCTTTCAGTACTCCCTCAAGCTCGATGGGTTCCGCGCCCTCGCCTTCATCCTCGACGGCGGAAGGGTCTTCTTGCAGTCACGCTCGCAAAGGGACCTCTCCAGAGAATTCTCCGGGATCGCCGCATACCTGCGAGATCACCTGCCACCCGGAGTCGTGCTGGACGGTGAGCTGTGCGCCTACCGCGAGGGGCGGCTGAGCTTCACCGACCTGCTCCGGTCCCCCAGTGATCGCGAGCGGTCGGGAGTCCCGGTGTCCTACATCGCGTTCGACATCCTCGCTGTCCCGGGCCGGGACGTCAGGGCCCTGCCCCTGAGGGACCGGTGGGAGCTGCTCGGAGCGGTGCTGCGGGACGTCGACCCACCCCTTCAGCGTGTGCTGGCAACGCTGGACGAGGAAACTGCTCGCGCCTGGTTCCGCGACATGAGAGCCGTGGGCGTCGAGGGGATCGTGGCGAAAGCACTGAACTCGCCCTATCGGGCAGGAGGAACCTGGTCCTGGAGGAAGATCCGGCATTCCGACACGCGGGACGGCGCGCTACTCGGCGTTTTCGGCCCGGTGGAGCGACCGCGGGCGCTTCTCGTCCGGCTTCCCGATGATCGAACGGTGAAGACGTCGCCGCGCTTGACCCCGGTGCAGTCACGGCAGGTCGGCGAGCTGGTACGCGGTCGCTTGGGAGAGCTGACGGACCACCCGGACCACGGGCCCGTGCGGATGCTCACCGAGCCTCTCCTCGTGGAACTGCGCCAGGGGGCCGGACGCCACGAGACCGCCCGGTTCGTGCGTGTACGGCCCGACGGGTGAGCACGGGCTTCGTCGCCCGTCACGAGCGGCGGTGTCCGAGCGCGCGCCGTCAGCGACACCGGCGGGCGTTGAGCCGGGCGGCCCGGCGCGTCAGGTGGTCGCGCTCGGCGAGGTTGGGTGCCTTGTGGACCGCCTCGGCGTACAGCCGTGCCGCCGTCGCCAGGTCGCCGGCGCGCTCGTGGAGATACGCCGCCACCGCGGCGTGGCGGGGCAGTGAGGCGTCCAGCGCCGACAGCGCCGCCAGGCCGGCCCGCGGTCCGTCGGCCTCGCCGACGGCCACCGCTCGGTTGAGCCGGACGACCGGGCTGTCGGTCAGGCGCACGAGTTCGTCGTACCACTCGACGATCTGCACCCAGTCGGTCTCCTCGGCGGCGGGCGCGTCGGCGTGGAGCGCCGCGATGGCGGCCTGGGCCTGGAACTCGCCCAGCCGGTCGTGGGCGAGGGCCGCCTGCAGGATCTGTACACCCTCGGCGATCGACTCGGTGTCCCACCGGCCGCGGTCCTGCTCGGCGAGCGGCACCAGGCTGCCGTCGGGCGCGGTCCGTGCGGCTCGCCGGGCGTGGTGGAGCAGCATGAGGGCGAGCAGCCCCGCCACCTCGGGGTGGTCGACCTGGGCTGCGAGCTGCCGAGTGAGCCGGATGGCCTCGGCGGCGAGGTCGACGTCGCCGGAGTAACCCTCGTTGAAGACCAGGTAGAGGACGCGCAGCACGGTGGCGACGTCGCCGGGCTGGTCGAGCCGCACGCCGGAGACGGTGCGCTTGGCCCGGCTGATGCGCTGCGCCATGGTCGCCTCGGGCACCAGGTAGGCCTGGGCGATCTGGCGGGTGGTGAGCCCGCCGACGGCGCGCAGCGTGAGCGCCACCGCGGACGACGGCGTCAGCGACGGGTGGGCGCACAGGAAGTAGAGCTGGAGCGTGTCGTCCACCGCGGACGCGGGCCCGGGCGCCGGCTCCTCGTGCACGAGGTCCTCGCGCCGACGGCGGGAGGCGTCCGCGCGGGTCGCGTCGAGGAACTTGCGCCAGGCCACGGTGACCAGCCAGCCCTTGGGGTCCCGCACGGGATATCCCCTGCTCGAAGGGCTCGGGGAGGGGGCTGCGGGCCAGACGCGGACCGCCTCGACCAGTGCGTCCTGCACGGCGTCCTCGGCCGCCGCGAAGTCGGCTCCGCGGCGGACGAGGATGGCGAGCACGCTCGGCGTGAGGCTCCGGAGCAGGGCCTCGTTCACCTCAGGGGTCACTCCGTGATGGTGGGCGGTGCGGCCAGGAACGGACGCAGCTCGAGCCACTCGTGGATCGGCTTCCCACCCGCCCCGGGGGCGGCCGACAGCTCCCCGGCCAGCTCGACGGCGCGCTCGTAGCTGTCGACGTCGATCACCATCCAGCCGGCGATGAGGTCCTTCGTCTCGGCGAACGGGCCGTCGGTGACCGGCGGGCGGCCCTCGCCGTCGTACCGGACCCATGTCCCCTCGGGGGCGAGCGCTTGGCCGTCGACGAACTCGCCGGTCCCCTCGAGCCGGGCCGCGAAGTCCTGCATGTACTGCACGTGGGCCGAGATCTCCTCCGGCGTCCACTGGTCCATGGGCGCGTCGTTGACCGAAGCCGGAGCGCCGCGGTAGTGCTTGAGCAGCAAGTACTTGGCCATGGTGTTTCTCCTCAGTGCTGGTGCGGCCCATTCTGGCCGCGTTCACCACGGGGACGGAGCGAGCCACGGGTTCTCGACATCGCCGCCCGCATTCTTTTGGCTCTCGTACGTGTGCAGCCGGCGCCGGCCCGCACCCCGACAGGCCGGAAAGCCACGATGGGGTGCCGGTTTTCGAAGTCCTCGGCGTGGCCGCCGTGGTGCACACTCTCCCCAGGCACCTGGCGTGTGGGAGGCAACGGCGTGTTCACGGGGATCGACGAGGTCGACTGGTCGTCACTCGGGCATGCGTACGGTCCGGCGGACGACGTCCCCGGGCTGCTGCGCGGACTCGCGTCGCCGGATCCGGTGGAGCGGGAGGCCGCGCTCGACGGGATGTACTCCGCGGTCCACCGGCAGGGCGAGGTCTATGACTCGACGCTGGCCGCCATCCCGTTTCTGCTGGAACTCACCGCGAGCCCCGACGTGCAGGACCGGGGCGCGATCGTGGAGCTGCTGACCAGCATCGGCGGTATCGAGCTCGACGGCGACGACGAACCCGAACCGGGCGCGGAAGCAGGGGAGTTCGAGGAGGCAGCCAACTACGCGATGGCCGCCGCCGCGGTCGCCGCGGGTGCGGAGGTCTTCCTCGGCCTGCTCGCGGACGACGACCCCGGGGTGCGGATCACCGTGCCGTGCGCGCTGGCGATGCTGCACGACGAGCCCGCGCGGGTGCTGACGCTGTTACGGGCGCGACTGGACGCCGAACGGGATCCGGATGTGCGGCTCGCACTCGTCGAGGCGGTCGGGCGGATCGCCCTGCGCCACGCGGAGCTGCACGCGGACGCGGTGCGGTGGCTGATCGGCCTGCTGGCCCGGCCCCACACGGCAGGGCTGCGCCTCGCCGCGCTGACCCAACTGGCCAGGTGCGCCCCCGGGAGCCTGCCGCCGGACGTGGCCGCGGTGGCGACGGCCCTGCTGCGGGACACCGGCGAACGCGAGACCGGGACACGGGAAGCCGACGACCGCGAAACAGGCGGCCTGGAGACCGACGCCCGGGCGGCCCGAGCCCGGGAGGCCGGCGCACACGGGCCCGACGCACACGGGCCCGACGCACGGGCGACGGGAATCCCGGACACCGGCGGACACGAGACCGGCCCCCGCGAGGGCGAGCCCCGGGAAACCGACACCCGCAAGGCCCAGGTCCGGGACACCGGCACACGCGAGACCGGCACACGAACAACCGGGAGCCGCGAGACCGGCACACGCAGGTCCGTGATCCGGAAAGCCGACGAACCTGGCCGTACGGCAGACGGCGGCCCCCAGGTCGGCTCTGGCACGGACGAGCTCCTGAGCACGCTCTACGCGACACTCGGGGACCGGGTGGATGAGCGGATCACCCTGCTCGTGGGCAGGCTGACCAGTGGCGATCCGGCGCAGCGCACGGACGCCGTATGGATGTGCCACGGACTGATACGGACCTGGCGCGGCCCCTACGACGAGCTGGTGCGGTGCATCGGGGCGCAGCTCGGTCATCCCGAGCCCCAGTTGCGGGCCGCGGCGGCGAGCCTGCTGGAGAGCCTCTTCGCGTTGGCGCTGCCCGCTGCGGACGCGCTCGCCGCGCGGCTCGCGCAGGGCGGTGCGGATTCGGTGGCGGGCGGGGACCGCGCGC
>NZ_JBHWIW010000010.1:0-123177 GCF_042731955.1 Streptomyces sp. NPDC059828
AAGCGAACAAGCCCCACGGGGCTCCCTACGTTGTCTAGGCCCACCGTCAAGCATCACCTGGGACCAGAACGTCAGGCATCAGCTGGGATCCGACACGCTATCCGGCTTGCCGGGTCACGTTGTCAGAAGCGCAACAGGGCTGCGGTCGCGTCGTCGTGGCGCTTGCGTCGTGGCCATCGCTTGGCGTTGGGGTCGGCGTTCTCCATGGCGCGGGTGCGGTCGATCAGGCCTTCGGGGCCTTCGGCTTCGAGGTGGTGCATCGCCTCGGTCCACGTCATCTCGTGGAAGTCGTCCACTGGTCGTGCGGCCCCATCTGTTAGTAGGGCGACGGTTCGGACGTCGGCGAGTGGGACCGAACCTCTTAGGGCTTCCTCCGCTGCCTTGGGGTCGTGGGCTGCTACCCAGTAGCCCTCAGCCTGGTTCATGACGTCGCGTTGGGCGTACGCGAGTTTGTGTCGCCTGTCCGACTCCGTCAGGCCCTCCAATGAGGCTTTCATGTTGATCCGTTGGCTTTCCGTCACGTGGGAGACGCGGTGATCCGCGACGGTTTGAAGTCCATGCCGACCGTCGATCGCGATGGTTGAGTCGCTGAGCGCCAGCCATTCAAGCGAGTCCCCGCGGACTCGAACCATGGCAACGGTGGCCGTAGGCGTCATGGGATTGCTGAGATCGCAGGTCGACGCGTGCAGCTGGCGGACATGGTAAATGGAGTCCGCCAGGCACTCGATGAGGCCGGCCTGTTGCTCGACTGCCCGGCGGTGCAGATCTGTGCCGAGCTGCTGGACGAACCACGGCACCCCGTGAAGACATCCGGTGCTCAAGCCATCTGGGATGCCCGCTCCGTCGAGTACGACTGCGACGTCCGGGCTGGCGATGACGAAGTCTTCGTTCTCTCGGCCTGGCCTGGGTGAGCTGGCGAACGAGACACGCATGTCAGGCGGCTTCGTGCCGGAGGATCTCGGTTACGGCTCGCGTGCCAGCGATTCGCTTGCTCCCGGCTTCGTAGTCACAGCCGATGACCATGGAGAACGGCTCGCTACCGACCTGTTCGTAGAGCTCTGCGAGGTGACCGGACAGGTAGTGGGCAACACCCAGCGACCCAACCGCGTGCACACCGGCGATCAGCAGGAAAGTACCTTGACTATCCGGCCTCGGCAGACGCCCGAGATAGGCGACGTCCCCGCACTCCGGATCGCTTGGCTCGTCGCTCGGTGACGTGTAGACCTGATGGCTTTCGCGGTCGATCAGCGCCCACCTGCCGTCGTCCAGTGTCTCGAACGACAGTCGGGGGTCGGCCCCCAAGGCCGCGGCGGTGACCGGTGACGTTTTCGGGCCGCAGACGACGACCATGCCCTCGCGGTTGAGGTCGATAGCTCCGGAGGTGGGGATGTACTCGAGCTCTCCGTCGAGCTGCATTCGGTGCGCCAGATTGATCAGTTGCTGACCCGTGGCGCTGTCCTCGATGGCTACGTAGTCACGTTCGCCCGGCCGCTGCGGGACCGCGACGTGCACACGGTCGACGCCCAGGAACGCGCGCTCGGTCGGCGGGCCAGCGTCCTTGAGCTGGGCAACGCGAGCGCGGCTGACTCCCATGAGCTTGGCGACATCGGCCATGGACAGGCCGCTCTGACGCAGCCAGGCGATGCTCTCTTTACGCATCCGAGAGGTCTCTACGACAGCGGCTTGCAGCTCTTCCATCAGCTCAACTGCGGCCTTCACTCGAAGGCCGTGATCCTTGATGGCTGCTACACGTCGGACTTCATCAATCATTGCCCGACGCCTCCGATCTGACGCAGGGCGGATGGCTTCACACCCCGATGATAAGGGGGGCTTGACACTCGCGCCAGGCGGGTGCATCTTAGTGTTAACCCCCCCTTAGCAACCGCTGAGAGGGCGCCCTGGGTGGTAACCCCCCCTTATCGGCAGGAGTTCCCTTCATGCCTAGCTTCAAGATCGACACTTCGACTGCTGTGGTGTTCGTTGCGGTTGAGCCGAAGCACAAGGTCATCAACAAGGAGTCCGGCGAGATCGCCGTTGACCGGGAGACCAAGGCCAAGATGATGACGGTCGGCCTGACCATCGCGGACGAGGGTGAGGCGAACCTCTTCACCGTCTCGGTTCCGGAGACCGGCGTCCCGGCGGGAATCACGCTCGGTATGCCGGTGAAGGTCGTCGGCCTCAAGGCCCGGGACTGGGAGAACACGTTCAACGGTGAGAAGCGGTTCGGGATCGCGTTCCGTGCTGTCGCGCTGGTCGCCCCCTCTGCGAAGGGCTGAGCCCGGTGTCCGGGGGCGTGCTGTTAGCGCTGGCGGTCATAGCCGTCGCGCTGTTGATGGTGGCCCGGGTCAAGGCCCCGGCCCTGTACTGGACTCTGGTGGGTCTTCCGGCCGCGCTGTACCGGGTCCTGTCGTCCTACCGGCAGACCATGGAGGCCTGTGAGCTGACTGTGGCCCCGCCGTGGTGGCGGGTGTTCGCCAAGCGGGCCACCGGCGCCGAGGAGCCTCGCCCGGGCATTCCGAGGATTCGCGGAATCAGCCCCACGCGTACGGGGCTTCGGTTGCGGCTGCGGCTGGCTGCGGGGCTGGAGCCGGATGATGTGGTGAAGTCCGCGGTCCGGCTGCGGCACGCCTGGGGCGTCTACTCGGTGCACGTGGCCGAGATCAAACCGGGTGTGGTCGACCTGCGGATGACCGGCTTCGACATTCTCGCCCGGGTGCGGATGCCGCGCCGCCTCGCCCCGGGGCCCTTGGCTGCCGTCGTGGGGCTGCGGGAGGACGGTCTGCCGTTCGTCCGTGACTACACGGCGATCCCGCACGGTCTGACGCTGGGTGCCAACAAGTCGGGCAAGTCGATGTATCAGCGCTGCCTGATCAAGGGGCTTGCTCCGCTGCATGTGGCGCTGGTCGGGATCGACTGCAAGCGCGGTGTGGAACAGACCCCGTTCGCCCCGCGCCTGTCGGCCCTGGCGACCACTCCGGATGATGCGGACGGGCTGCTTGATGCGCTCGTGGGTGAGATGGAGGACCGGTTCGACCTGCTGTGCCTGCACCAGGGCATCACGCCCGGCACGGCGTTGGAGGACATCACCTCCGACATCTGGGATCTGCCGAAGAAGATCCGGCCCGTCCCGGTCGTGGTCCTGGTCGATGAGATCGCCGAACTGTTCCTGACCGCCTCCAAGACGGACATAGCTCGGCGGGATCGCATGGTCACCCAGCTGGTGCGCCTGGCCCAGCTCTCCCGCGCGGTCGGTATCCACCTGGAGATCTGCGGGCAGCGCTTCGGCGCCGAACTCGGTAAGGGCGCTACCGCTCTGCGTGCTCAGCTGACCGGCCGTGTGGTGCACCGCTGCAACGACCGCCAGACCGCCGAAATGGGTCTCGGCGACATCAACGACCTCGCTGTCGTGGCAGCCACGAGCATCCCGGCCGAACGCCCTGGGCTGGCGATTGCCGGGGACTCCTCCGGTGGCTGGTCCCGCATCCGCACCCCTCGCACGAGCCTGGGTGAAGCCGCTGCCGTCTGCCGCGAGTTCGCCCACCTGACTCCGCTCCTGCCAACGCTCGCCGCTTGGCGCCCGCAGCCCGCGGACCCGGTCGAGGTCCTGGCCCCCGAGCCCGCTGCGGCTTCCTCGTAACACCCCCGCCCCACCTGGTCGGCGCGATCACCTTCGCGCCAGGTCCCTACCCGAGCCATGCCCGAACCCCGACAGGAGGCGCCGCCATGGCTGCCAGGAAGACCACCGCCCGCACCACACGGGCGAAGAAATGCCCGGACTGCAAGGGCACCGGCGAGACCACCGAAACGGTCCGCGTCGGCTCCGTCCGCAATTCCCACGAGACCACCGACCGCCAGGCCGCCCTCTGCCTGACCTGCCTCGGCACCGGCCACGCCACCAACTAGCCGCTCCCCGCCCGGGGCTGGACGACAGCATCGCCCGACCCCGGCTTCAACCCCATTGAAGGAGGTGAAGACCATGATCCGATCGATCCGTCCGGATGCCGTGCTGGTACAGGCCGTGATTGCCGGTGCGCTCTCCTTCGCCCACCTGCACGACCTGGCTGCCGCTGCCGGACAGGACGGCTGGAAGGCCTGGGCCTACCCCGTCTCAGTCGACCTGCTCCTCGTCGCCGCCTGGCACCGCCTTCGCACCCTACGCACAAGCGGTGCCCACACCTGTGCGGCATGGACCTGGTTCACCGTCGCGCTGACCGCATCCCTCGGAGCCAACGTCGCCACCGCAGGACTCCTCGACCTGAACGACGTACCCGACTGGCTGCGCATCCTCGTCGCCGGATGGCCTGCCCTGGCCTTCCTCGGCGGCACCCTCCTCGTCCACACACCCCCCGCCACCGCTGAGCCCGGGCCGGTTGCCATGCCGGCCGAACCGCCAGCCAACCCCACGCCTGCGTTCGAGCCGGTGGCGGATGCGGTCGAGCCCGCCGAACCCGTCCCTGCCCTGCCCGCACCCGTCATCGAGCCGGAACGGGAGCCGGAGCCGGTGAACGTGCCGCCCGCGCTCGTCGACCACGCCCGCAAGGTCGCCGATGCCCACCGCGCCCAGACCGGCACCCCGATCGATGCGGACACCTTGCGCGATCGCCTCGGCCTGCCCGCCCCGATGGCTGACCAGCTCGCCGCCCAACTCGCCTGAATCCGGAAGGAGACCCGTCGTGGACGTGCCGCTCTGGCTCGCGCTGATCGTCGTCGGCTGGCTCGGCCTCAAGCTCATCCGCCCGCCCTGGTGGCTCGTCGCCGTGCTCCTGCTCGGCGGCTACCTCCTCGCCGACAGCCTGCTTGCCCCCGCAATCAGCCCCGTCATCAAGTAGCCCGCCCGGAAGGGAGAACCCCCGTGTTCCAGCCCCGCATCCCGGTCAATCCGCTGCCCACCGGCACCACGATCCCGCTCACCCCGACCAGCGTCACGCCCGGTGCCATCGAGCCCCACCTCGACACGGCCCCGTGCGCCTGCCAGCACCACACCTCGGCACCGGCGTCTGTCGCGCCTTCGGCTGGTCCGTCGGTACGGCTGTCCCCGGCCCAGTTCGCGGCCGTGGTCGGCGGTGGGGCTGCCGTGGTCCTGGTCGTCGGCGCGGTCCTGGTCTCGCTGCTCCTGGCCCTCGCCGTCACCGGCGTCTCCGTCGCGATCTGCGCAGTAGTCCTGCGCTCGCTCCTGAACGACTCCCGGCGCCAGATGCGCTGACCGGCCCTCCGGGCGGCCCTGAAACCGCCAAGTCTCCGCCACCCGGACGGCCATGCCCCTGCCCGAACCACTGATCCGGAAGGAATCCACATCATGCCCCAGCACCGCCCTGCCCAGACCCGAGTGTGCCCGGCCTGCGACGGCTTCGCCTCCGTCGCCATCACCCTCGGCGGCCGCAACCGCGCCGGACACCTCAACACCATCACCGCCCACTGCAAGCCCTGCGACGGCACCGGCACCCTCCCCTCCGCCCGCGCCCTGCTCCGCACCGCCGCGACCGCAGCTTTCAACCGCCGCTGACACGCACTGGCCGGGGCACTGCCCGCCACCCACGGCGGCCGGTGCCCCGGCCCTCCCCATTGCAGAGGAGGAACCCTCGTTGACCACGGCCACGACTGCACCGCCGGTAAGTGATCTCGCCTTCCTCGCGGGCCTGGGCACCATGCCCGAACTCGTCCGCCAGCTCCGCAGCCTGGGCGGCTGCACCACCCCGATCCGCCTCGACGGCCACCGCACCGAACACGCCCTCAACACCGCCACCGGCGAGATCGGCCCCGTCCTGCACCACCTGAACGCCGCCGACATGCCCGCCGGGAACCTGCTGGTCCGATGCAACAACCGCCGCGCCACCCGGTGCCCGGCCTGCGCGGAGACCTACCGCCGCGACACCTACCAACTGATCACCGCCGGACTCCGCGGCGGCAAAGGCACCCCCGAAGCAGTCGCCACCCACCCGCGCGTGTTCGCCACGTTCACCGCCCCCAGCTTCGGCCCCGTCCACAACCGTCCCACCCGCGGTCAATGCCGCTGCGGCACCCAGCACCCCGACGACGCACCCGAGTTAGGCACACCCCTTGATCCCGACACCTACGACTACGAAGCCGCAGTTCTCTGGAACGCGCACGCCTCCAAGATCTGGGCCCGCTTCTCCATCTACCTGCGCCGCGAAGTCGCCAAGCGCGCTGGACTCACCCAACGCGACTTCGCCGATCACGCCCGCATCTCGTTCGCCAAGGTCGCCGAATACCAGCGCAGGGGTGCCATCCACTTCCACGCGGTCATCCGCCTCGACGGACCCACCGGCAGCGACGACCCACCACCGCCCTGGGCCACCGCGGAACTCCTCACCGACGCCATCCGCGCCGCCGCGTCTGCTGCCGAGGTGCCTGGCCCGGTCGTCGATGGCCGCGCCCACGCCTTCGCCTTCGGCCGCCAGCTCGACATCCGCACCATTCGCACCGCCGACTTTGGCGGTCCGACCCAGCTGACCGACAAGGCGGTTGCCGCCTACATCGCCAAGTACGCCACCAAGGGAGCCGAGACCGCGACCGGCACTCTCGACCGCCCCGTCCGGTTCATCGCCGAACTCGCCCGTATGAACCTCTCCCAGCATGCTGAGCGGCTGATCCGCACCGCCTGGGCCCTCGGGGCACGCAAAGACCTGGAAGACCTGCGCCTGCGTGCCTGGGCCCACATGCTCGGCTTCCGCGGCCACTTCTCCACCAAGACCCGCCGCTACTCCACCACCCTCGGCGCCCTCCGGGCCGCCCGCGCCGAATGGCGACGCCTGCAAGCCGCCATCGCCCTCGGTGACCAAACGCCTGTGCCGGCCGATGCGGACAGTGACGACACCACACTCGTCCTCGCCCACTGGGTCTACGCCGGTGTCGGCCTCACCCGCGGTGAGGAATGGCTCGCCGCCGCATTCACACCCGACGAGATCGAAGGAGACACCGCCGTATGACCGACCGACTGCTCAGCGTGGACCAAGTGGCCGAACTCCTCGGTACCACCGTCCGGTTCCCCCGGCGCCTGATCGAGGAGCGTCGGATCACGTTCGTGAAGGTCGGCCGACATGTCCGCATCCCCGAGAGCGCCGTTGCCGACTTCGTCACGGCACACACTGTCGAGCCGGTGACGGTCCGGCGCGCCGCTCTTCGGAGGGCTGCCTGATGGCCAACAAGAAGGGCAACCGTCGACGCTTCGGCGCGGTGCGTCAGCTGAAGTCGGGTCGATGGCAGGTGCGCTACCGCGACCCGGCCACGGGACAACTCCGCAGCGCAGAAAAGACCTACGCGTCCAAGACCGACGCTGAGGTGGCGCTGACGCACATCGAGGCCGACATCTCCCGTGGGCAGTGGGATGACCCGGACAAGGGGGCTGTGCCGTTCGCTCAGTTCGCGGATGCCTGGCTGCGGGACCGCAAGCTGGCCGACCGGAGCAGGGAGCGGAACGAGGCGGTGATCAGGCTGCACATCAAGCCGACATTCGGTGCCGGGACGCTGGCCGATGTCACCACATCGCGCGTCCGAGCCTGGCGCGGGAATCTGCTTGCTGCGGGCGTGGGGGAGCCGACCGTCGTCAAGGCGTATCAGATCCTCCGGGCCATGATGAACACGGCCGTTGACGACGAACTGATCCGTCGCAATCCGTGTCGGGTCAAGGGAGCCGACCGTTACGACGTGCCTGAGCGTCCGGTGTTGACCGTGGACGAGGTCTACGCCGTGGCCGATGCCATCACCCCTCGCTACCGCCTGCTCGTGCTGCTCGCGGCCTTCACCACCCTGCGGTTCGGTGAGCTGGCGTCCCTGCGCCGCCGCGACATCGACGTGACTGGGCGCGTGGTCCTGGTCCAGCGGGCTCAGGCAGAAATGCAGGACGGCAAGCTCTTCGACAAGGCTCCCAAGTCGGCGGCTGGTGTCCGTCCCGTCGCCTTCCCGGACGAGATCCTGGCCGACGTGACCGAGCACCTGGAGCACTGCGCGGGTGCTGGCCGGGACGGTCACGTCTTCCTCGGGCCCCAGGGAGGCCGACTCCGTCGCAGCAACTTCCGGGACGACTGGATCAAGGCACGCACGAAGGCGGGCATCACGGCTGACGTCCACTTCCATGATCTGCGGCACACGGGGAATACCTTGGTCGCCGCCGGGGCGAGCACCCGGGAGCTGATGACCCGCATGGGCCACAGCACCGCGCGGGCTGCGCTGATCTATCAGCACATGACGGCTGACCGGGACCGCGCCATTGCTGACCGGCTGGGAGCGATGATCCGCCAGAGCAACGGGGGAGCGGAGTCCTAGCGGGCATCTGGCACGTGTGTGGCACGGCCGCGATCATGCGAAAGGGCCAGTTCGAGAGGATCAAGCCTCTGAACTGGCCCTTACTGCTGTGCCCCCGGCAGGATTCGAACCTGCGACACCCGCTTTAGGAGAGCGGTGCTCTATCCCCTGAGCTACGGAGGCGTGGATCTTCAGCCATGAGGCCGAGTCCACTGGTCAGCACTGCTGCCCGAGAAGAACCCCGCCAACGGCTGACCAGGGAACAGGGTAGCGGATGACCATCCCCTAGGAGGCCCTGGTTTCCTTGGCCGGCTGGCAGGGGCGCCCTTACCAGCATGTTTGCCGTCGAGAGGTGTGGACGGCCGCCGTTTGCCGGGGTGTGCCAGGTCGCTTCGCCTCGTCGGCCCAGGCGCCAGACTCGGGAGGTGTGCGCGGGGTGGCCGGTCGCGGAGGCCGGGGAGCGGGTCGGTGGTCTCTCCCGGTATCAGGTCCCGGGGGTTGCGGGGTGGTTGGAGCGACGTGGCGGTCGGTGGAGGTGGGGGCGATGTCGAAGCTGAGAGTGCGGCGGAGGCCGCGTACGAGATTTTGGACGAAAGGGGGCAGCTGTCCGATGCTGGTTTCCGCCCGAGCCGGGCATGGATGAGGGGGCTTTTGTGCGACGCACCGTTGAAACCACCGAGGGACCTGTCAGCGTTCCCTCGACCGAGCACCCGTGGACGGTGCTGTTCTTCATCACCGAACCGGGGATCGGGGAGGTGCTTCCGGAGCTCGCGGGGTGCACCACAGGGCTGTGCTCCGTGCGGGACGAAGCCACCGCCTTTGCCCGTGCGGGGGCCAGAGTGCTCGGGGTGAGTGCGCATGCGCCCGGGCATCTGGCGGAGTTCGCCGCGGTCAGGGAGCTCGGCTACCCCCTGGTGGGTGACGGCGATCTGGCGCTCGGGCGGGCGCTGGGTGTGCCGGAGGTGCGGGTGGGGGAGCGGCGGCTGTTCGCTCGGGCCGGGGTCGTGCTGGACCGCGAGGGGCGGGTGCGGTCGTTGGTCCATCCGGTGCCGGAGCCCGAGCGGCACGCCGGGCTTGTCCTGGAGCGGCTGCGTGAGCTCGTGGAGGCCGGACGGCCCGCCAGATAGGTGCGCCATGCATGGACCTTGACCGGGGGCTGACCGGAGCCTAGGGTCGAGCGCCGGGCCAAGCGAGCGCTTGGACGACACGACTGAGGGGGCGGGCGTGGCGCACTCCGATTCCGGTGCTGACTTCAGTTTTCTCACCGCGCCCGGTGCGCCCTTCGCCGTCGTGGACGGTGCCTACGCTTCGGGGCCGCGCACCCTGCGCGAGTTCGTAGAGACCACCTGGGCATTCGGCGAGCGGCCGTTCATGGTCGCCGAGAGCCGTACGTATACATACGGGGAGTTCTTCGCCGCCGCGTCCGCTCTGGCCAACCGCCTCATCGACGGATACGGACTGCGGCCCGGCGACCGGGCCGCAGTCGCGATGCGCAACCACCCCGAGTGGCAGGTCGCCTTCTGGGCGACGCAGCTCGCTGGGCTGGTGGCGGTGCCGCTGAACGCCTGGTGGACCGAGGACGAGTTCACGTATGCCCTCGACGACTGCACCCCCGAGGTGTTGCTGGTCGACGGGGAGCGGCTGCCGCGTGTCGGGAAGTGGGCGCGGGGCCGGGCCCGAATCGTCGTGTTCCACCACGAGGGGCCCGCAGCGGACCTCGGCGAGGGCGTCGAGCGGTACGAGGACCTGCCCGCGCTGCCCGACCCCGCCGCGGCGCCCGCGCCCCCGGACGTGGACATACGGCCGGAGGACGATGCCACGATCAGCTACACGTCCGGCACGACGGGCCGCCCCAAGGGGGCCGTGGCCACCCAGCTCGCTCAGGCCGGGGCCGTGATGAACCCTCGCTACACCGCCGCCCTGTCCGCGCTCGCGAAGGGCATGGTCCCCGGGCAGGGGCCCACGCCCGTGAACCTCATGACCTTCCCGTTCTTCCATGCGGCGGCCTTCACCACCCTGTACTCGCTGATGTCCGTCGGCGGGACGGTCGTGCTCATGCGCAAGTGGGACGCGGAGCAGGCGCTGGCCCTGATCGAGAGGCACCGCGTCACCCACTACTCCGGCGTGCCCACCACCGCGCTCCAGTTGCTCGACGCCGCCGAGCGGCGGGGCGCGGCACTGGAGAGCCTCACGCACCTCAACACGGGTGGCGCCGCCGCTCCGCCCGGCATCGTCGCGCGGCTCATGGCCCGCTACGGGCAGGGCATCGAGCCGCGCAACGGCTACGGGCTCACCGAGACCTGCGGTGGGGTGACGGCGAATTTCGGCGCCGAGTACCGCGCGCACCCCGGAAGCGTCGGGCGGGCCACCCCCGCCACGGAAGTGCGGATCGCCGGGCCGGACGGGCAGGCGCTGACGGAGGGCGAGGTCGGCGAGCTGTGGCTGCGCGGACAGTCACTGGTGCGCGGGTACTGGCGGGATGCCGAGGCCACGGCCGCCGCGTTCACCGAGGACGGCTGGTTCAGGACGGGTGACCTCGCGACCGTGCGGGACGGCGGTCTGATCACGATCGTGGACCGCATCAAGGACATGATCATCCGTGGCGGGGAGAACGTGTACTGCGTCGAGGTCGAGGCCGTACTGCACGATCACCCGGATGTCGCCGACGCGGCCGTGCTCGGTGTGCCGCACCCCGTACTCGGCGAAGAGGTGGCCGCGGTGGTGCGGCTGCGGGACGGGGCGGCCGTCACAGCTGACGAGCTGCGTGCGCATGTGGGTGGGTGCCTTGCCGCGTTCAAGGTGCCGGTGCACATCGTCGTACGGGATGCGCCGCTGCCCCGAAACGCCACCGGGAAGATCCTCAAGCGGGAGCTGCGAGCTCAGATCATTCCCGCATCAGGGGCGTGAGACCCGCACCCTGTAGATGCCCTTCGCGTTCTCGGACATGACCGTGATGCGGATCCCGTTCCGGTTGTCCTCGAACGACTCGCCCGGGCGGTACGGCGCGTCCGACAGCTCCGCGTGCACGTTGGGACGTCTGGTGCAGCCGCCGCTGTCCTGATCACTGTCCGCGACCTGCACCGGTCCCTGTCCCGTGTCCACGTCCGACTCCACGCGGTAGATGAGGACTCCCGGCTCGCAGACCGCCTCGTCGTTGCCGTCCCGCGTGCGGACCTCGACCGCGTACCCGGCTTCGGCGCCGAGCGGTACGAAGACCAGCTTGCGGCCCCCGGTGGTGGCGAGCGGCGTGAGCGCGTAGTCCTTGATCCCGCTCGCGGACGCGCAGCTCACCTGGTTGTTGTCGAGCCAGCCCAGTTTCCACTTGTGCCAGCCCAGCAGGTCGTTGTTGGCACCCCAGTCCTCGGACATGATGTCCCAGTGGCCGACCGCGCCGCCGCCCTCCGAGGTGTAGAGGTCGGGCAGGCCGAAGACATGGCCGTTCTCGTGGGGGAGCACCCGGAAGCCGTTCGCGTCGTAGGACCCGGAGCCGTCGTCCTGGCGGCTGTAGACGAACGAGGTGTTGGACAGCGGCACACCGTCCGCGTACGGCGCCTCATGGTTGCCGGAGAAGGTCACGGACAGCACGGTGTCCAGCGCCGAAGGCCCGGCATTCGGGGTGACCAGCACGTTGACCAGGTCGTATGCGCTGAAGTCCACGTGCGGGTCGGCCATGGTGATGATGTCCTGCACCAGCTGCCTGTAGCCCGGTTCGTACGGTGAACCGCGGTCTATCCCGTACGCGGCGAACGGCATGGGCATCCGCAGCCAGCTCGGCAGCGGGGTCTCCGGGCGATAGCTGAGGCGGCCGTACGAGCTGGTCGCGAACCACTTCTGGGTCGCGGGGAAGAACTCCGCGAACCGGTCCAGCGCCGAGCCCTGCCCCTCCGCGTCCGGGAAGTCGACCATGATGTTGAGGGCGCGAACCTCGCCCGTCGAGCGAACGTATCCCGAGGGTGTCGGCATGCCCTCCGACATCTGCACGCCCATGGTGGCGCTGATGCGGCAGGGGCCCAGCGCCGCTTCCTCGGCCGTCGTCACCGGGCTGCCGGCGGATGTGCGGTGGGAGCCGGGAAGGTGCGAGCTCGCCGTGGCCAGGGCGCCCAGGGTCAGCGCCGCGAGGGCGCCGAGGGTGCTGGGCCTGCGTATCCGGCGGCGGGGATGCTGCATGCGATCGCCTTCCGGGTACGCGGCAGCCGGCCGGTCCTCGACTGCTCTCCGTTCGATCAGCCTGGGTCGGGTGCGGGGTGGGCGCGCGCCGGGTGGGCCGATCGTGGGACACGCCGAGGAGGGGGAGGTGGAGGGCGCCGGTGGGGGCCGATGCTCGAACACGTGATCTGAATCACTGGAAGAATCCCCGCCGGTGCGAAATAACCGGGGACTGAATCCCCGTTTGCATCGGTGTCCTCGCGAAACGGGGATTCAGTCCCCGATTGCGGTGACGAAATGACGAAGTGACACCAGAGAGGGAGGGGAGCGGGCCATGAGCACCGCCACGACAGAGGGTCGCGCCACCCGGCCCAGGGCCGACGCCCTGCGCAACCGGGAGCGGATCGTGACGGCGGCCCGCGAGATGTTCGTCGAGCTCGGGCCGGACGTGCCGCTCGACGAGGTCGCCCGGCGAGCCGGCGTCGGCAACGCCACCCTCTACCGGAACTTCCCCGACCGGGCCGCCCTGGTCCACGAGGTCGTGCTCAGCGTCATGCGGCGCACCACCGCCCGGGTGGAGGAGGCGGCCGCGGCCGAGGCGGACCCCTTCGCCGCGCTGGTGCGCTTCGCCCACGCGGCGGCCGACGAACGGATCGGCGCGCTGTGCCCGGTCCTCTCCGGCGCGTTCGACAAGGACCACCCCGAACTGCTCGCCGAAGGCCACCGGCTCGAAGCGTCCGTACAGGGGCTCGTCGAGCGGGCCCAGACGGCGGGCAGGCTGCGGCCGGACGTCGCCGTCGGGGATCTGATGGTGGCGCTCTCCCAGCTCACCCGGCCGCTGCCCGGGACGGGGTGCCTGGACATGGACCGCTTCGTCCACCGTCATCTCCAGCTGCTGCTGGACGGACTCGAAGCACCGGCGCGCTCCGAACTGCCGGGTGCACCGGCGACGTTGGAGGACCTGAGGACGGCGCCGTGAGGCGCGGCTGCTGAGCTTCCTCCCCGCCTTCCCCCCGGTCGCCCTCCCGGTCTTTCTTCCGGTCGCCCCGGCCTTCCTTTCGACCCCCTGCCTGCCTTCTGACCGACTGCTCTGACTACTCGACTTTTGTACGCTCGCGCACTCCTAGGTGGCTCCACGCATGTCAAAAACGACCGATACCCGGCTTCCCGACCCCAGTCGCTGGAAAGCGCTGGTCTTCATTGCCCTCGCCCAGCTGATGGTCGTGCTCGACGCGACCATCGTGAACATCGCACTGCCGTCGGCCCAGACGGCACTCGGAATATCCGACGGCAACCGGCAGTGGGTCATCACGGCCTACGCCCTCGCCTTCGGCGGACTCCTGCTCTTCGGCGGGCGTATCGCCGACCTGTGGGGCCGTAAGCGCACCTTCGTCGTCGGGCTGCTCGGCTTCGCCGCCGCGTCCGCCATCGGTGGCGCCGCCACCGGCCAGGCGATGCTGCTCGGTTCGCGCGCCCTCCAGGGTGCCTTCGGCGCGCTGCTCGCGCCCGCCGCGCTCTCGCTGCTCGCGGTGATGTTCACCGACGCCAAGGAGCGGGCCAAGGCCTTCGGGATCTACGGCGCGATCGCCGGTGGCGGTGGCGCGGTCGGGCTGATCCTCGGCGGCTTCCTCACCGAGTACCTCGACTGGCGCTGGACGTTCTACGTCAACATCCCCTTCGCGATCGTCGCCGCCGCGGGCGCGTACTTCGTGATCCGCGAGCCGGCCGGTGGCCGCAACCGCTCGCCGCTGGACATCCCCGGCGTCGTGCTGTCGACCCTCGGGCTTGTGGCACTCGTCTACGCCTTCACCCGCGCCGAGTCGGACGGCTGGTCCGACTCGATCACGATCGGCCTGTTCGTCGCCTCGGCGGTGCTGCTCGCGGCGTTCGTGTTCACCGAGTCCCGGGTGCGTTCGCCGCTGCTGCCGCTGCGCGTGCTGATGGACCGCAACCGCGGCGGTGTCTACCTCTCGCTCGGACTCGCCGTCATCGCGATGTTCGGCCTGTTCCTCTTCCTCACGTACTACCTCCAGGTCGTGAAGGGGTACTCCCCGGTCAAGACGGGCTTCGCCTTCCTCCCGATGATCGCGGGCATGATCACGGGCTCCACGCAGATCGGTGCCCGGCTGATGACCCGGGTGCCTGCGCGGCTCCTCATGGGCCCTGGCTTCCTGCTCGCGGCGACGGGCATGCTGTTGCTGACCCAGCTGGAGATCGACTCCTCGTACACGACGCTGATCCTGCCCGCGCAGCTGCTGCTCGGACTCGGTATGGGTACGGCGTTCATGCCCGCCATGTCGCTGTCGACGATCGGCGTCGAGGCCCGTGACGCGGGTGTCGCCTCCGCGATGGTGAACACCTCGCAGCAGGTCGGCGGCGCGATCGGGACGGCCCTGCTGAACACCATCGCCGCCTCCGCGACCACCTCCAGCTCCAGGGCATGGTGCACGGCTACTCCAGCGCCATCTGGTGGGCCGTCGGCATCCTGGCCGCCGCCTCGGCCGTCGCCGTCACGTTCATCAACGCGGGGCGACCGGACGGTGCGGCGCAGGTGGACGTCGCTGCCGGCGGTGGCGTCGAGGACGAGGTGAAGATCCCGGTCGTCGCGCACTGAGGCGGTACGACTGAGGCGGTACGGCACGGCGGGTGCCGAGCGGTGTACGACCCGACCGGCTGCAAGGGCCGGTCGGGTCGGCATTCACCGGCCCAGCCGGGGTGTCGCCGCCTTCGTCAGCTTCCGTCAGCGCAGGGCGTCGCCGGTTCTCGTCGGCGCAGCCGGGGCGCCGCCGGCATGGGCGTTCTTTCGTCAGCGCAGCCAGGGCAGGTCGGCTCCGGTGCCGTCGGGCTGGAGACCGTCCGTCATGATGCGCGTGATCTCGCCGAGTTGGCGCACCTGGTCCGGGGTGAGCCGGTCGAAGATCGCCTGCCGTACGGCGGCCACATGGCCGGGCGCCGCCTTCCTCAGGACCTCGTACCCCTCGTCGGTGAGGCAGGCGTGCTGGCCACGCCGGTCCGACGCGCAGTCCTCGCGGCGCACCCAGCCGTTCCCTTCCATACGCGCGATCGCGTG
Source organism: Streptomyces sp. NPDC059828 (assembly GCF_042731955.1). Classification (NCBI taxonomy): domain Bacteria; kingdom Bacillati; phylum Actinomycetota; class Actinomycetes; order Kitasatosporales; family Streptomycetaceae; genus Streptomyces; species Streptomyces sp. NPDC059828. The sequence continues at coordinate 15,479 of NZ_JBHWIW010000010.1, forward strand.
CGAGAGCCGGGACCTGGTGATCTTGGCGTCCTTGGCGAGCTCCGTCATCCGCATCCGGCGGCGTGGTGCCTCGGAGAGCTGGACGAGCAGACCGTAATAGATGTGCGGCATGCCCGCGTCCCGCTGGAGCTGGCGGTCGAGACTGTCCTCGAGGAGGCGTGTGGCGTGCAGGTAGGAACGCCACATCCGCTGCTCATCGGGGCTGAGCCAGCGGGGGTCGCCCGCATTGGATGCCGTGGTCATGTATCCACTCTACGAGCCCATCATTGAATGTTGAACTAGATCTGGCGTGTGTGACGGGTTCGCGCGCCCTTACGCCCGCTCGGAACGGCGCAGCTCCTTCTCGTACCAGGCCACGTCCCAGTACCTGCCGAACTTCCGGCCGACCTGCCCGAACGTACCGACGTGGCGGAAGCCGAAGCGCTCGTGGAGCCTGACCGACGGCTCGTTCGGCAGAGCGATAGCCGCGTAGGCGCGATGCAGGTCCTCGCTCGCGAGGGCGTGGAAGAGCGCGTCGTAGAGGAGCGTGCCGATGCCCTGCCCCGCGGCCTTGGGCGCCAGATAGACGGACACCTCGACGGAGGTGCCGTAGGCGGGTTTCGGGCGGAAGGGGTTGCTGGACGCGTATCCGAGCAGGCGGCCAAGGTGGTCGTCCGAGGCAACCAGAAGACGGTGAGGGCCGTCTTCGGGGTGGGAGTGCAGCCAGGGGCGGCGCTGCTCGGGGGTGAACACGGCGGTGTCGAAGGTGATGGCCGTTTCGCGCACGTAGTGGTTGTAGAGCTCGGTGAGGGCCGGGAGGTCACCCTCCGAACCCGCTCTGACCTGCACGTCCGTGTGCTGTTGTGGTATCTGTTCCCCCTTTGAGCGGCGCAGGATACTGCAAGATCACAAAAATCCCTGAGACGCCTGGGAATTCTGTCCGGTTTCCAGTCGTTGTTTCCCTCGGATGCAGGGCACCCGAAAGACTCAAATGGGTGTCGCGACCTACTCAGTACCGACTCAGTAAGGGAGCACGCATGGCAACCCGTGCCGTCGCCCGTCGTCAGTCCGCCAGCAGTGGCGCCAGGGCTGATGGGGCACGCAGCGTTCGCGCCGTGGGCGGGGAGATCGCCGACCGCGACCTGGTCGGCATGTATCTCGACGAGATCGCGCGCACGCCGCTGCTCGACGCCGCCAGGGAGGTCGAGCTCTCCCAGACCATCGAGGCGGGTGTGTACGCCAGGCAGATCCTCGACGGTGAGGCAGAGAGCGACGCGGGCGGTGCCGCACGCGAGGAGCTGGAGGCGCTCGTCGACGAGGGTGAGCGCGCCAAGGACGTGTTCATCAGGTCGAACCTGCGCCTGGTGGTAGCCGTGGCGCGACGCTATCCGCGCAGTGGGCTGCCGCTGCTGGATCTGATCCAGGAGGGCAACGCCGGTCTGGTGCGCGCGGTCGAGAAGTTCGACTACACCAAGGGCTTCAAGTTCTCCACGTACGCCACGTGGTGGATCCGTCAGGCCATCACCCGTTCCATAGCCGACCAGTCCCGCACGATCCGGCTGCCCGTCCACCTGGTGGAGGAGCTGGGCCGGATCCGCCGTGTGCAGCGCGAGTTCAACCGCGAGCACGGACGCGATCCGGAGCCGGCCGAGGTGGCGGAGGAGCTGGGCTCGACGCCGGAGCGGGTCACGGATGTGCTCGACTGGGCGCGTGATCCGGTCTCGCTGAACATGGCGGTGGACGACGAGGGCGAGACCCAGTTCGGTGACCTGCTCGAGGACACCTCGGCCATCTCACCGGAGCAGTCCGTGCTGACGCTGCTGCGCAGTGAGGAGCTCGAGGACCTGATCGCCCGGCTCGACCACCGCACGGCCTCGATCATCCGCATGCGCTACGGCATCGAGGACGGCCGTGAGCGCACACTGACCGAGGTGGGCAAGGAGCACGGTCTGACGCGCGAGCGCATACGCCAGATCGAGAAGCACGCGCTGCTGGAGCTGAAGCGGATGGCCCGGGACACCGGTTTCGACGCGGCGGCGTAGCGCAGCGCTGCGAGGCGGCGGCGCACCCCCTCATGAGCGGACCCCGGCACCCTCCCCCCGGTGCCGGGGTCCTTCTGTTTCTTGCCGGGTCTTCTGTTTCTTGCCGGGCCTTGCTCGGTCTTTGTCTTTCTGTTTCTTCTGGGCCCTGCTGCATCTTGCGTCCTTCAGGTCCCCGTACCTTGCGAACCGCGCTCCGCGGCGCGGGTCAGCCGTGCGCCGAGTCTGGTGAGGTAGCCGGACAGCTCTGCCGGACCGTGCACGGTGAACTCGCAGTCCATCAGGGCGAGTCGTAGCGCCAGCCACTCCAGCGAGTCCTGCGCGCGGGTGCGGAGGCGGCAGCTCTCCGGCCCGGTCGCCTCGGGCGTGCCGAGGTAGTCGGGGAGCTGGGCCGCGACATACTCCGCCGAGGCGTCGAAGCTCACGTCCAGCGCGTGCTCGGGCTGATTGCGGAACATCGAGTGCGTCACGAACGTCTTGGCGTCCCAGCCCTCGGGCACCGTGCGCGGTGTGAAGCGGGCGCCCGTCGCGAAGGGCTCGCTGACCCGGTCGACCCGGAACGTCCGCCAGTCCTCGCGTCCGGTGTCGTACGCGACCAGGTACCAGCGCCGCCCCGTCGAGACCAGCCGGTACGGCTCCACCAGACGCCTCGTCTCCGTGCCGTCCCCGGCGCGGTAGCCGAAGCGCAGCCGCTCGCGGCCGGTGACCGTCGAGGCGATGGCGGTGAGGGTGTGCGGGTCGACGGTGGCGCCGTCGCCGCGGGTGAGCGGGATCATCGCGTTCTGGAGTGTCGAGACCCGGTGGCGCAGGCGGGACGGGAGCACCTGCTCGAGCTTCGCCAGGGCCCGTACGGACGCTTCGTCGACGCCCTCGATGGCATGCCCGGCACCGGCACGCAGACCCACCGCGATGGCGACCGCCTCCTCGTCGTCCAGCAGCAGCGGAGGCATGGCCGCCCCCGCGACCAGCCGGTATCCGCCCGCGGCCCCCTTGGACGACTCGACCGGATAGCCGAGGTCACGCAGCCGGTCGATGTCCCGCCGAATGGTGCGCGGACTCACCTGGAGCCGGTCGGCGAGCTCACTGCCCGGCCATTCGCGCGGCGTCTGGAGGAGGGACAGCAGATTCAGCAGTCGTGCCGGGGTGTCTGTCATATGCGCCACATTGCCAGTCTTCTAGGACATCACCTGACCTATATCCCGCATAGGTTTCTCGCCATGAGCTCCCAAGCCGCCGTGCCCGCTACGGCCACGCCCAACCCCTTGCCCGACCCTGAACGAGCCCCGGATCAGGCGGCGGACCGGCGCCGCTGGATCGCCCTGGCCATCGTGATGACCGCGGCATTCATGGACCTGGTCGACGTCACCATCGTCAACATCGCGATCCCGAGTATCGAGCGCAGCCTTGAGGCGTCGTTCGGGGCCATCCAGTGGATCACCGCCGGATACGCACTGGCGTTCGCCGCCGGTCTGATCACGGGCGGCCGGCTCGGCGATATCTTCGGCCGCAGGCGGATGTTCCTCATAGGCATCTCGGGCTTCACGCTCGCCTCCGCGCTGTGCGGCTTCGCGGTGGGCACGGAGATGCTGGTCGGGGCTCGCCTGCTCCAGGGTGCGATGGCGGCGATGATGGTGCCGCAGGTGCTCGCGATCATCCATGTGACCTTCCCGGCACATGAACGCGGCAAGGTCTTCGGGATGTTCGGCGCGGTCGTCGGGCTCGGCGCGGTGTCCGGACCGCTGCTGGGAGCGCTGCTGACCCAGTGGAACCTCTTCGGTCTCGAGTGGCGGCCGATCTTCCTGATCAATCTCCCGGTCGGTATCGCGGGCGTCATCCTGGGCCGGAAGTTCATCACCGAGTCGCGCGCCGAGAAGGCCCTTCGGCTCGACCTGATCGGTGTCGTGCTCGCCACGGCAGCACTGCTGATGCTGATCTATCCGCTGACGCGCGGCCGCGAGCTGGACTGGCCGCTGTGGGGGCATCTGTGCATGGCGGCGAGCCCGGTCATGTTCGCGGTGTTCGTGGCCTACGAGCGGTACAAGACGCGCAAGGACGGTTCGCCGCTGGTCGAGCTGTCTCTGTTCCGGGTGAAGAGCTTCGCCGCGGGTATCGCGGTGCAGCTGACCTTCGGTGTGGTCATGGGGATCTTCTTCCTGGTCTGGACGCTGTACATGCAGATCGGTCTGGGCTGGAGCCCGCTGAGGTCCGGACTGACCGGGGTGCCGTTCTCCATCGCGGTGTCGCTGGCGGCCGGCCTGTCGGTGCAGCAGCTGGTGCCGCGTTTCGGACGCAAGGTGCTCCAGGCGGGCGCGCTGACCATGATGGCGGGGCTGCTGCTCTACATCTGGGAAGCCGACCGCTACGGCACGGGGATCCACTCCTGGCAGATGATCGCCCCGCTGGTGGTCATGGGCCTCGGCATGGGGCTCATCGTGGCTCCGCTGACCGATGCGGTGCTGTCCGATGTGCCGCGCGAGCACGCCGGTTCGGCGTCCGGGTTGATCAACACCACCACCCAGACGGGCAACGCACTGGGCCTCGGCCTGGTCGCGGTGGTCTTCTTCGGGGTGATCGACGATGCGCGGCCGACATCGCCGGCCGCCGTGGGGACGGCGTTCTCCGACGCCTTCGAGCACTCCCTGTGGTGGGTCGCCGGAGTCCTCGGAGTGATCTTCCTGGTGATGTTCGCACTGCCGGCTCGGCCGAAGCAGCACCTGGAAGCCGGTGCGGTCGAGGACGCGGCCGAGGCCGCGACAGGCACCGGGCTTCCCGAGCAGCGGCAGGAGGAGCCGGTGCCGGCCAAGTAGGGGGCATGTGAGGGCAGGTCGTCAGGGCGGGTACGGAGCCCGGCGCCGGAGCACCGCTCCGGGCGCCGGGCTCCTCCCGTGGTTGTTAGCCGAACGCATCCGCTCGGTACCGGATCAGCGCACCCGGGCGCGAGCACGGAGCTCGATCGCGCCGCGTGCCGTGCGTTCGTCCGTGTACACCTCGCACATATGACGGCCGTCCGGGGTCGCCGTGTGCTCCACTTCCCACAAACTCAGCTCGGTGCCGTCGAGCAGCAGGAACGCGTGCTCGTAGAGCGTGAAGCCCGATCCTCGGCCGCCCATGAAGCACTGGCGGCCGAACGCCTGGCTGATGTGGTGAGCGAAGGCGGCACGCAGCAGTCGTGCCGTGTCCTCGCCCGGCCGGTCCGGGTTCTCGGCCCGGCGCAGTAATCGGCGTGCGTGGTCGGGCGAGTTGTCCGGTTCGTAGGTGCGCGGAGGTGCGGCCCCTGGCCCTGCGAGCAGTTTGCCGAGCAGCTCCAGATCGGCGTCCAGATCGTCCACCGTCTCGTCCGCAGCGCCGTCCGTGTCGCCACCGTCACCGGCGCCGCCGACCCCTTCGACGCTGTTCGGGCTGCCCGTCCGCGCTTCGCGGCCCGTGCCGTCTGCGGGGTGAGCGCCGTCTGCGCTGTCTGCGCTGTCCGCATCGTCCCGCCGGTCCGGACGCATGGCCCTGAGCCGGGACGCGGCGACGCGCGCCTCCACCTCCTCCGCGTACACCTCGTGCTGCTCGACACCGTCCCGCCCGTTGTTGTGCACGAGCTCCCAGAGGGTGAGGGAAGAGCCGTCGGCCAGCAGATACGTATGTCGGTAGGTCGACCGGTGCAGCCCCGCGCTGTGGAGCGAGGAGTGGAGCGAACTGGCGTGCGCCAGCGCGGATTCGAGCCGATCGACCGCGGTGTCGGGAAGGTCGAAGGAGTTGAGTGCCCGACCCAGGAGCCGCTCGAGGTGCGTCTCGGTTGTCTCGTACGGATCGTTCAAGGTGGTTCTCCGGATCTCCAGGCCGTTGCCACACGTCACTTGGTGACTGCTTAACGTAGTCCCTGGGTCGGACATCGCGTCCCGGGTTCGGGAAAACGAACGGGACATGACGCAAAGTTTCCGCGTGTCCTTGTTTGCTCCTCCTCGTTTGTTCCGCTCAACATGCGTACAGCTCGCGGTACGACGGGAAGTCGCCCCCTCGGCCGGTTGTCGTCGTAGCGGCCAGCATGGCGCGCACAATTGCCCGCGTCACCACGTCCGCGCCCGCCGCGAGCACGGGGTTGAGCGCGAGCGGGGCGGCATCCAGCGGGCGCGCCCCGGTTGCGAGGGTGAACACCGTGTCCCCGTCGTTGAGCAGATGGACCGGGCGGACGGCGCGCGCGATTCCATCGTGCGCCGTCCCTGCGAGCTTCTGCGCCTGGGCGCGCGTGAGTTCTGCGTCGGTGGCGACGACGGCGAGGGTGGTGTTCAGCGGAGGCGCCCCTTGGGCGTCCGCCGCCTCGGCGAGACGGTGCAACGCCCCCGCGTGCACCTCCGCGGAAGGGAACACGGGCCGTTCCCCCGTGAAGTACCGCCCGTAGAGCACACCGGTATCCGGATCGACGGCGGAGCCCGCTGCGTTGACCACGACGAGCGCGGCGACAACGGTCCCGTCGGGCAGCCGCGTGCTCGCCGTGCCGACACCACCCTTGACCCGCCCCACCACCGCGCCGGTCCCGGCGCCGACGCAGCCCTCCTCGACGGGGGCGCCCGGCTCCGTGCGCGCTGCCGCCTCCACTGCTGCCCGACCGGTCTCCGCACCGGGCCTGGCTCGCCAGTCACCTCCTCGTCCCAGGTCGTAGACACAGGCGGAGGGGACCACCGGGACGACCTGTCCCGGCTCACGCCCGGCGGGGACACCCCGACCCTGCTCCTCCAGCCACGCCATCACCCCGGACGCGGAGTCCAGCCCGAATGCGCTGCCACCGGTCAGCACGACCGCGTCGACGCGCTGTACGAGGTTGCGGGGGTCGAGCGCGTCGGTCTCGCGTGTGCCCGGCCCTCCACCGCGTACGTCGACGGCGGCGACCGCCCCGCCTTCGGGGGCCAGGACGACCGTGGTGCCGCTGAGCGCGCAGGGCCCGGGAAGACGGGCATGTCCGACCCGGAGGCCGTGCACATCGGTCAGTGCGTCGTTGAGTGCCATGGCTTCTGCGTATCACGGGAGTCGCCCCAACTGCCGGGCTCTCTTCCTGCCTTGCCGGTCCTCGGCCACCTGGACCGGAACGGGCGGGCGCCCCCGCGTCACACGGTCGTCATCGCTCATACCTCCATTTCCGGTAGGGCAGGGGACTCCGCTGTCTCCGGGTGCCTGCTCGCCAGGGTCACCCCGAGCGCCACGGTGGCCGCCGTCACGAGCCCGGTGGTGAGCACCGCCCAGTGCCCGGCGAAGGTGCAGGCGAGGACGAGCGGTACCGAGACCGGCAGCAGCAGTTGCTGTGCGGTGGTCCTCTTGAAGTGCCGGGCGTGCAGATACCAGACGGTGAGCAGGAAGAGCGCCGTGGGTATCGTCACCGCCGCCGAGGCTCCGAGCAGCGGGATGTGCACCTTGCCCACGGACTGCTCCACGGCCACCTCCAGGCCCGCACCGATCGCTGCGGCCGAAGCGAAGATCAGGAAGTGCCCGTAACCCCAGGGTATGGACTCGCGGTTGCCTCTCAACCGCTCGTGCACGGGGACCGAGAAGTAGATCCACCAGGCCGAGAAGATGATGAGGATGCCGCCTGCCGCGATGGGTACCAGCTCACCGAACTCCTCGACCTCCCCCAGCACGGACTGGACGCCGATGGTGGCCGCGAACATCGTCTCGCCCAGCACGATGATGGTGAACAGGCCATAACGCTCCGCGATGTGGTGCGGATGCCAGGGTGTCTGGTGGCCGCGCTCGGCGAACACCGGCACCAGCAGTTCGGCCGCAGCGACGACCAGGAACAGCCAGCGCCTGGCGCCGTCCGGCGCGCTCAGCAGAGCGATCCAGGCCGCCTGGCAGACGACCACGCCGACGGCGTACACGAGGGCGGTGCGGCGGGCGGGGCCCGGGGACTCGGACGCGGCCGCCCGCAGCCACTGCGCGGTCAGCGCGATCCGCATCACGACATAGCCGATGACGGCGATCGTCCAGTCGTTCTCGTTGAACGCCCGGGGCACGCCCGCCGCATAGATCAGCACTCCGCAGATCTGCACCAGAGTGGCGATCCGGTAGGGCACGTCGTCGCAGTCGTAGGCGGACGCGAACCAGGTGAAGTTCATCCAGGCCCACCCGTGGCCTAACGGTGCAACACCACCACTGACCTGGGGAAACGCGGATTTCGTGCCTGTACTAGGCAACCCTTGCGCTCCCGGGTCGGAGGTATCCGCACCTCGACACGGGAGACCACATGGAACGCGACGACCTGCCCACACTGCGCGGCATGGGCTTCAAGGACGACGAACTGAGAGAGCTGGGGCTCTGGCAGGTGGCAACCGGCAAGCCCGACGACCTTGCAGAGGCGTACATCAGGCGCTCAAAGAAGAAAGACACGCTCGCCACCCTGCGAGAGCACTTGCGGGAAGTCTGCCGGAAGGCGCGAGACGAAGGGAAGAAGATTCGTCACGTGTGGTTCGAGCAGCGCTCTGCCTCGAAAGCCCACATTCGGCGGGAAGAGTTCGAAAACGCAACCTCAGCCATTATCGAAGGTGGTAAGTCAAAGACGCTTTATGTCTGGAAGACGGACCGTCTTTCTCGGCGCGGCATGGGGGCCGTTGACCGGCTGATTGACGAAATGGAGCCGAAGGGTGCCAGGATCGTTGTTACCAGCGAAGGACTCGATAGCTCACTTCCAGGCATGCGCATGATCTTCGGAATTCTTGCAGACCGGGCGCGGCAAGAGGCGAAGGACATTGCAATGCGTACAAAGATTGGCGGAGATGCCCACAAAGCTGAGGGGAAATGGCCGGGTGGCGTTCCTCCTTACGGCCTTGAAGTCGTAGACGGAAAGCTGCGGCGCAAGCAGTCCGAGTACCAGTACGCGCGCCCGTTGATCGCTGAAAAACTCCTCAAGGGCGTTGTCCCTGCCGTCATCGCTGACGATCTAAACCGGCGGAAGATTCCGACACGCAAGGGGAAGAAGTGGCGGGCGCAGACAGTCATTCACCTCGCGTACTCGCCCAGTTGGGCCGGGCTGATTCCGGACCGAGAGAGGGCGGTCGACGCAAACGGCGTGCCTATCGACAAGTGGTATCGGCGAGGACAGCCCCTTATGGATTCAGCCGGGCATCCCATCTCAGTGGGTGAGGGTGTGGTGACATTTGCCGAGTGGCAAAAAATCAACAAACTGATCGCTGGGCGCGCCCGACCCGGAACAACAATTGGCGACAAGACACGGGGAGTGCGCAAAGCGGCAACCATCATGACCGGCGTTTTCAAGTGCCCCCTTTGCAAGGGGCTCATGGGGAACGGGGGTGCCAATTACCGTTGCCTTGCGCGCGTAAATCAGGGTCCCTCCGTGTGTGTAGGGATAGCTACGACTCGCGGCCGTGTGGACGATGCCATGGAGACGATGTGGAGAAACCACATCTTGAGTCTGTCGCCAGAATCCACAACCATCCAAACAATTGCACGCGACTGGTTGGCGTATGAGGACCCGGGTAAGGAAGCCAGAAAGCAGCAAGTGGCGGCGGCTCTGGATAGTGCCCTTGCGCGTCAGCTCAAGCTGAACAAGGAATACTTTCTCGGTGTCTCATCTGGCATGGATGAAGAGACGTTCGAGTCGCTACGGCGTGACGTCGGAAACCAAATAGACAGCCTCAAAGCAGAGTTGGCGGAATTGGGTAAGGGATCTGACCTTACGCCACTCATGAACGCTGAGGCGCTTATTGCGCTGTGGGAAGTGGCGGGAATCGAAGGACGACGGGCACTGATTGCAGCAGCCGCGAAGACCGTAACAATCACTCCCCCGAAGTGCAGGGGTGACCGTACGCCGATTGAAAAGCGTCTAGTGATCACCTGGAAGGACACAGAGGATGTCCGGAACATCGACAGCGCACTAGCAGCTGTACAGCGAAGCAAGGAACGCCGAGAGGCCGCCGAGCAGTCAGCGGCCCTGATGGCCTGAGAGCCCCTGAGACGGCCCCGGTTGGCATCACGCCTCCCGGGGCTTTCTCATGCCCGCACACGGACGTAAATGGCCCCTTGGAGCCACCTGTGTCGTTGCCAGCCCGAGGGGCCTGGATCATCCGTCTGCCGGGTTGGCATGAGCATGACTCCGTGTGATCAGTCGCGCACGGGGCGTGAGGATCCACCTCTTTCAGCGAGGGTGGGTGCGGTGGAACGGTGGTTCATACCTTGATTCCGGTATCCCTTGAGAAAGTCACAAGGAAAACAGAATCGGGCTTCAAATCACCGTTTCACCGCACTGTGACCGGCGTCACTCGACGGGTTTTCCCAAAGTCGTCTTCCGGCGCGCTATCGGGTAACCCTCGCGCTCTAGTAAGGGCAGAGAGAGTGGGGGTTACCGCGCACCCCTCGGCGGCACGGCGGACCGAGTCCCCTGCTCTCTCGCATACCTGCCTAGCCCAACGGTAGAGGCGCACGGCCTAGACCCGTGATGGTCCCGGTTCGAATCCGGGGGCAGGTACCACCACCGAGTCACGTGACTCGGTGCCTAGGGGGAGGGGTGGTTCCATGCGTGTCCGGTGCCTTGACTGTCGAGAGTGGGCCACCCTCAAGGGTCGGTGCACTGAGCATCGCAAGGCGTACGAGTCTGGTCGTACGGTGCAGTCGCATCGCAAGCGGCGTGAGGCTGTCGCCCGTGGCAGTAACGCTGCGGCGACCCTGCGCAAGGCCGTGCGTGCGGCTGTGGGTGGAACGTGTGCGCACTGCGGTGGCATCTTCCTGCCTAGTCAGGTGGACATTGATCACGTCAAGCCTCTCGCCCTTGGCGGTGAGGATGTGGCGAGCAATGTGCAGGTGCTCTGTAAGCGGTGCCATCGCATCAAGACCGCAATGGACTTCGGTAAGCGTCCATTCTGATTCCGATGGGAGGGCAGGGCGCTTCGGAAGTTCCCGAGGCATGCTCTCTGGCGATCCCGGCCCAAGCTCGAAAAACACGCGCTAGGTGTGACGCCATTTTTGGGTGGCCGATCCGTGCGGCTACTGGGCAAGCTCTGATTCGGACCTGCGAGAAAGGCACCCTTTAAGGGGTCGGTAAGGCCCGTAAAGGGGGTGTCAGTGTGTCCCGAAGCAAGAGCCCCGAGCAGCGCACCGGGCACGCGAACAGCGCCGCCGAGAGTGTTGCGCCTGTCGTGCACGAGGGTCGCGCTCCGCGAGTGCCTACCGGACTCAAGCGTGTTGGCCGTGAGGTCTGGCGCGCTGTCTGGTCGGCCGGTAGCGGGGCGTACTCGCCTGAGACCGATCGGAACATCATTCTGCGGTACTGCGAACTGTACGACCGGCGTGCGGCCCTGCTTGCGGCTGTCTCCAGTGACGGACTCATGACCGTGGGCTCTACCGGTCAGCCTGCCGTTCACCCTGCCATGCGCTACGTGGAGTCCACGGAGAAAGAGCTACGCGCAATCGAAACCGTCATTGGCTTCACTCCCGAGGCGCGCATGCGTCTGGGGATCGTGGCCGCAGAGGCTCGACGCGTGGCGGCGGGGCCTGAAGATTTCTGACCACCGGGTCACGTGACTCGGTGCCACGGTGGGGGGTGCGCGTGACCAGTCTTGACCCTGTCATCGCGCGCCACATTCCGGCCGACGCGCCGTTCCCTTCCGAGGGGTATCGGGTCGCCAACTGGATTGAAAGGTTCTGCCGCCTTACCGGCTCTTTCGCCGGTCAACCTTTCCGGCTCCTTGGCTGGCAGCGTGAACTACTCGTTGACGCGTACGAACTTCGGCAAGATGCATTCGGCCGGTGGATTCGCAAACACCGAATGTGCGTGGTCTGCATTGCCCGCAAGAACGGGAAGTCGACCATTGCGGCGGCCATCATGCTTTACCACCTGATAGCCGACCGTGCCGACGCTCAGCGACAGATCATCGCTGCGGCCAATGACCGCAATCAGGCTCGAATGGTTTTCGACGCTGCAAAGCAGATGGTGAACGCTTCTCCGAAGCTGTCGGCTGTCTGTGATGTTCAGCGCGACGTGATCAAGTTTAAGGACTCCACCTATCGCGTGGTGTCGGCGGACGCTGGACGGCAACAGGGCCTGAACCCGTCGGCTGTCTCCTTGGATGAGTACGCGTTCAGCAAGTCGCCCGATTTGTTTGATGCCTTGACGCTGGGCGGTGCGGCACGTCATCAGCCGATTACCTGGGTCGTCTCGACAGCGGGACCCGACCCGGACGGTCCGTTTGCCAAGCTCTGTGAACAAGGCGAGCGGGTCAACTCCGGTGAGGCCGTGGACCCGACACTCTTCTATCGGAGTTGGGGTCCCCGCATCGGGGAACAGGTTGACTACCTGGACCCCGAAGTCTGGCGGGCTTGCAATCCCAGCTTCGAGATTCTGAATGCTGCGGACTTCGAGGCTGCTGCACAGCGGAGTTCGGAAGCTAGCTTCCGCATCTACCGTCTGTCGCAGTTCGTGCGTGGCGCGTCGACGTGGCTGCCTCACGGCCTGTGGGACTCCCTTGCGGCAGACGACACCCTGAACCCCGGTGACGCCGTGGTGTTGGGTTTTGACGGCTCCTGGAAGGGTGACAGTACGGCCCTGGTTGCCGCCCGCGTGCATGACCTCCGGGTGTTCGTTCTGGGTCATTGGGAGGCCCCGCCGGATGACGCACATTGGCGCGTCCCCATGGCCGACGTGCGTGACGCTCTCCGCTCCGCGCTGGAAACGTACAGCGTCCGCAACCTTGTGGCCGACCCGTACCGGTGGGAAGAGACCCTAGAGAACCTTGAGGCTGAGGGATGGCCCGTTGAGGCTTTCCCGACCAACAGTCTCAAGCGCATGGTTCCGGCGACTCAAGCCGTCTACGACGCGTGCCGTGATGGTCGCTTGTCGCATGACGGGGATCCGGCCCTTGCCCGGCACATCGGTAACGCGGTGCTGCGAGAGGACAAGTACGGGGCGCGCATCACGAAGGAGCATGCGTCTTCCCGCCGAAAGATTGACCTAGCGGTTGCCATGATCCTCGCCGTTCATGGCGCGGTCATGTTTCGGGACGAGAACTCCCACCTGATTGAGACGGCAATCGTCGCCACGTGGGAAGACAAGGACGGTCGCGTCATCAACGTCGGCTCCCCTGAGTTCGACCAGTACCTAGAAGACCACTAGGTCACCGAGTCACGTGACTCGGTGGTCCATTTCCATGAGGGGGGCTCCATGGGTTTTTGGCGTGCGCTCTTCCGGGGGCCGTCCCGGGAGACTGAGAAGCGGGCACAGTGGGACCCGGTCACGGATCTCTTCCCGATACCCGGTGCCATGTCGGCGGCAGGCCAGAAGGTTGATGCGAACAGCGCGCTTACGGTGTCAGCCGTATTTGCCTGCGTCCGCCTTCTGAGCGAGACGATATGCACGCTGCCGGTGGCTACCTACTCCCGAAGGGGAGGGGTGCGCAAGGAGATCAAGTCGCCCACGTGGCTGGACTATCCAACCGCTGAACCGGGCGGGCTCGGCCGCATCGACCTTCTGTCTCAGGTCGTGCTTTCCCTCTTGCTGGACGGCAACGCCTATCTAGCCGTTCTGTGGAATGGGCCGAACATTGTTGGCCTTGAGGTGCTGGACCCGAACCGCATCGACACGCATACGGTCGTGGTGGACGGTAAACGCCGCAAGGTCTTCTATGTGGCCGACTATGACGACGACGGCAACGAAGTCGCTCTAGGGTGGTACACGACCAGGGACATTCTGCATATCCCCGGGATGATGCTGCCGGGCGAATTCACCGGGGTGTCACCCATCGCGTTCGCTCGGGAGTCCATCGGTCTGGCCATGGCGGCACAGACCTATGGGGCGAAGTTCTTTGCGAACGGCGCTATGCCAGGTGCGCTCATCGAAGTGCCCGGGGCAATGTCGGAGGAGGGGCTAGCCCGCGCTCGTGAAGCGTGGCGGCTGGCCAACTCAGGGGCTGAGAACGCGCATAGGGTCGCGCTGCTGACCGAGGGTGCCAAATTCTCGAAGGTGGCGTTGAGCCCCGATGAGGCGCAGTTCTTGCAGACGCGCCAATTCCAGGTTCCGGAGATCTCCAGGATTTTCGGCGTTCCGCCTCACCTGATTGCCGACGCGACGAATTCAACTAGCTGGGGTTCGGGGCTCGCTGAGCAGAACCAGGCGTTTGCCATGTTCTCTCTGCGTCCGTGGCTTGAGCGCATCGAGTCCGGGTTTACCCGGCTGCTCTACGCGGAGACGGCTAACCGTCAGCTCTTCGTGAAGTTCAACCTTGACGGCATTCAGCGCGGCGCTCCGAAAGAGCGCATGGACATGTACTCAATCGGCTTGCAGCAGGGCATTTACAGCATCGATGAAGTGCGCGCATGGGAAGACCTGGAGCCCCTGCCGGATGGCTTGGGTGCAGTGCACCGCGTGCCCATGAACCTTGCCGACGTTGCCGACGATCCGGCTGAGCCTGCGGCCGTCGAGTCCCCGACTACAGACACAACCCCCGATACCGGGGACGCACAGGAGGGGGAATCAACCGTTGACGACCGAACGCCGGAACCTAGCCCGACCGGCTGAGCTTCGCTCCGAAGGCGACACCGTCACCATGCGCGGATACGCCTACCGATTCAACGAACTGTCGCATGACCTAGGCGGATTCCGGGAGCGGATCATCCCCGGTGCCGGTGCTGAATCGCTCCGCACGAATGACGTGCTGGCCACCTTCAACCACGACATGAACCAGGTACTTGGGCGGTCGAGTTCAGGCACGCTGCGAACCGGTGAAGACGGTGACGGCGGCTGGTATGAGATCGACCTACCGAACACCACGGTTGGTCGAGATCTTGCCGAACTCATTGCGCGCGGAGACGTGCGCGGAAGTTCGATGACCTTCCGGGTTCGGGAGGGTGGCCAGCGCGTTCATGACGAACTGGACGACGAGACCGGATTGCCCATTCGCGAGATCACGCGCATGGACGTCGCTGAACTCGGACCGGTTCTCACCCCGGCATACCCGACCACTGACGCCGCACTCATGCGCTCCATTGCGCTGACTCTCGGCATCACCGGGCAGACCACCGAGTCACGTGACTCGCTGCCAGACCATCCGGCGCGTGACCTGGTCCGCGCACTTCTAAACAAGGGGGGTGTCCAGTAATGGACGCACAGACTCTGAGCGCGAACTTTGAGGCGCGCGAAAAGGCCGCTTCCGAACTCCGTGCACTCACCGATGAGTTCGCCGGTAAGGACATGGACGCTGGGGCGCGCGAGAAGGAGACGCGCCTACTCGATGCCATTGCGGACTATGACGGCCGCGTGAAGCGCGGCATTGAAGCCCTGAACGCTGAGACTTCCGTCAACGCGCTCATGGCCGGACTCAAGGGCAAGGGCAGCAAGCGTGAGGCTCAGGACAAGCTATCCGAGGCGGCAACTCAGCTTCGGTCGCTGGGACTTCATCAGTCGGCCACGTTCGCCCCTGAGAAGCGCGCCGTGGACACGGTCACGGGCAAGAACGTCATTCCGCGCACCCTGTTTGGTCAGCTTCTCGCCGAGGCGGTTCAGCGGTCTACCGTCATGCGCAACGGTGCTTCGATCCTGACCACGTCCGGGGGCGAGTCCATCGACTTCACCGTTGTCACCGGTCGTGCGTCTGCGGGCATTGTGGCGGAGAACGCCAACATTCCCGAGTCCACCCCGACCACGGCTGTCCGGTCGGTCGGTGCCTTCAAGTACGCGTACGCCTCGGTGGTTTCCACGGAGTTCATCGAGGACCAGGCGCTAGACCTTGTCGGCTTCCTGGTGGGCGACGCTGGCCCCGCACTGGGCCACGGCATGGGTACTCACTTCCTGGTCGGTACCGGTACTGGCCAGCCGAAGGGAATCGTTGGCTCTGCTTCGGCGGCTGTTGCCACGTATGTGGCGACCGCGAAGGACACCACGGTTTCCGACGCGTTCATTGATCTCTTCTACGAACTGCCGTCGTCCTACCGCACGAATGCAACGTTCATCGTGGCCGACAAGACTGCCGCGCTCATGCGGAAGTTGAAGGATGCCAACGGTCAGTACATGTGGCAGAGCGCGCTAACGGCTGGCGCACCGGATACCTTCAACGGCCGACCGGTCGCAACGGACGTTGCCATGCCGGAAGACAAGGTGCTTTTCGGTGACCTGAGCAAGTACAAGGTTCGCCTTGCCGGACCGCTCCGTGTTGAGCGCTCGGTGGACGCAAAGTTCCAGTCCGACCAGATCGTCTACCGGTTCATTCAGCGGGCGGACGGTCTTCTCACCGATCAGCTCAGCGCCAAGGTTCTGACTGTTACCCCCAAGCCGTAAGGCATGGCGGGAAGTTGAGGGGTGGCCACTCAGTCACGTGACTCGGTGGTCACCCCTCCCTTGAGGGGGTGAACGTGTCTTACGCAACGGTGGAAGAAGTCCGCACGCTGGACGGCATGGAAGACGCGTCGCTTTTCCCGGACGGCACGCTTTCCGACGCAATCGCCTACGCGGTTGAGATTGTCGAAACCTACTGCGGCCGGAAATGGGAAGGGACCGATGCGCCTCCGGAAACGATCCGGTGGTGCGTGCGAACTCTCGCCCGTCAGTACTGCCTTGACCTTGTGTCCCGTGTACCGGATAGGGCGCTACAGCTTCAAAGCGAGTTCGGCTCAGTCCAGTTGGCGCAGGCTGGCGGCACGTGGCGGCCGACTTCCCTTCCGGAAGTGAACGCGCACTTGAACCGGTACCGCATCAGGCTGCCGTTCATCTTCATGTAAGGGGGCAACTGTGGCGCTGGTATTCGACGCAAAGGTTGCCCTGTTCGACTGCCTCAAGGAAGCTGTCCCGGCAGGGGTGCAATGCACCTTTGCCGAGACCGGCAAGAACGACCGACGGCAACAGGTCTGGCTAGGGGCCACGGGGGACGAAGAGCTTGCAGCCGTTGCCATGCGGCAGGGGCCGCGCAAGCCCACGGCCGTCACAAGCTACGTGGACGTTCACGCGCTGGTCATCTCTCCCGGGGACCCGATAGGCGCTGAGAGGACCGTCTACGGCCTTCGTGACGCCATTGCCGACGCCTGCCGTGCTCTGGCTCCGGCCAGTGTGCCGGGACTACTTGACGTGCGGCCGGAATCCTCCGAGACGGAGACGGCCGAATCAACCGATGGCGCGTACGCCGCGCTGACTGTCCGCGTACGCATTCGCGGCCGGACCACCTAGGGGGGAAGCATGGCACTCGACGCTGCCATTGGCATTGGCAAGGAATCCGCATACGGCACGGCCGCAACGTCCATGCTGGGCTATGAGGGCAAGTCCGACTCATGGAAGACCACGCGAGAGTTCATTGAAAGTGTGGGGTTCCGTGCGGGCATGCAGACCGCCCGTGCTGACCGGCGAAACGTCATCAACATGGGCGGCGAAGGGGAATTGGAAGTCGACGTGCTCGACGCCGGTGCGGCTGCCCTTCTCTCCGCCGCATTCGACGCCTACAACGGCGGCACCGCCAACGCTTCGAGCGGACTGACCACGCACGTCTTCGAGAGCGCGGCCAACACGGCTTCCCCGTCGTTCACGGCCCAGATGACCAGGCCGACCACCGACGGCAAGTCGGTCGCGTACAAGCACGTCGGATGCGTGGTCACAGAGTGGGAACTGACCGCAGAGGTAGAGAACGCTGTCACCCTCAAGGCGACGTTCGACTTTCAGGACGTCACGCATTCCGACAAGCCGACTGACGCGCTGCCGATCGCGTACCCGAAAGAGGCGTACGTCTATGACTGGACCCGCACGGCTATCGCGCTGACCATCGGCGGCAAGGCCGTCACGATGGACGCGAACAAACTGGAGCTGTCCGCCGACCGTGGCATGAAGGTTGACCGGCGCTTCCTGCGCGGCAACGCCCTCAAGAAGACGCCCGTACGTGCGGCCATGCCGACGTATGAGGGCACGCTAGAAGGGGAGTTCACCGCTGACGCTCTCAAGGCGTACGAGGCTTTCATAGGCGGCACTGTGGCCTCTCTCGTTGTGGACTTCGCGGGCATCACTCCCGGCACGTCCATGCGCATCGAAGCCCCGGCGGTCCAGTTCACGGGCGACAGTCCCGAAGCATCCGTTGACGACGTCACTACGGTTGAACTCCCGTTCCGCATACTCGACCCCGGGGACGGCCGTGCGGCACTCAAGCTGACCTATGTCGACCCCACGCCGGGCTTTACTCCACCCGCTCCGCAGTGACCACCGAGTCACGTGACCCAGTGACAGGGGGTGGCGGTGGCTGGCTCCCGGTTCTCGGTTCAGGTTGAGGGCCTGAACCAACTGAAGAAGACCCTTCGTCAGCTCAAAGACAAAGACCTCTCGAAGCGGGTCCGGGAGGTCAACAAGGAAGCGGCGGAGATAGTCAAGCCCGACGCTCAGCGCGGAGTTCCGCAACATGTGCGGACACCGAAGGACAACAAGAAGTACCGGCCCGGCAAACTCGCCCGATCGGTCAAGGTTGTCGCGTCGGCCAACTCCGCTGCCATCAAGGCGGGTACCGCATCCCGCGCACCCTATGCCGGGGCAATCCACTTCGGTTACCCGAAGAGGGGCATCCGCCCTAACCGCTTTCTCTACCGGGCTATGGCCCGCAACAGCGAAAAGGTTTCCGAGACGTACGAGCGTGAGATCACCGCCGTACTCCGCAACAAATTGGAGAGCTGATTATGGGTAAGAAGAACGCTTCAGAGATTCTTTCTCTGGATATCGACAGCCTTTCGATCGATGAGATCGAAATCATCGAAGACATCATTGACGGTCCCCTCGATCAGCTTGCCAAGCCTGGTGCGCGAAAGGCAAAGCTACTGCGCGCTATGGCCGTTGTGATCAAGCGGCGAGAGGATCCGTCGTTCTCGGCTGAGGATGCGGGCAAGCTCCGCATCGAGTTCAAGAAGACGGCAAAGGACCCTTCCGCGCTCAGCGAGTGATTGCGTGCGCGCGTCTGGTCGGCCACTTCCGGGGGCTCACGTGGTCGGACGTACGCGCGCTCTCGCTGAGGGATTTCAACACGCTGGTCGATCAGATGACGGCTGACGTTGAGGAGCAACAGAAGGCGGAGGGGCGCGCGTCACGTGGCCGTTCCGGGGGGCCGGTGCAGGGGGAGCGCCGGACGCCTGTCATGACCTGATTCTCACTCTGCGTATACCAAAGCCCCCATGCCGGCGCACCGCGGGATATACGCAGCGTAACTATGGGGGGTTCTGGTGGCCAAGCCGATCACGATTACCTTGCTGGGTGATCTAGACGATCTCAGCCGCTCACTCAGCGACGGGGCGGCGGATGTAACGAACTTCGCCGACCAGGTCGAGGACGCTCTACGGGCGGCTACCGAAGAGGCGGGACGCCTCGGGGAGGAAGTCGCCCACGGTGCCGACGACGCCAGCGACGGAATCAGCGGCCTTGCCGACAAGTTCGGCGGGCTCGCTGCCGCCGCTGGCGTTGCCGTCGGCGCTTCATTGTTCGCCGGGATCAATGAGGCCATGGACCGAGAGAAGGGAAACGGCCTTCTCGCTGCGCAGCTCGGTGCCAATCCGGATGAAGCGAAGCGGTTGGGTGAGGCAGCTGGGGCGGTCTACTCGGCCGGTTACGGCGAATCCATCGCTGACGCCAATGAGGCGTTGAAGTCGCTTTGGCAACAGGGCCTTGTGCCTGCCGGTGCCACAGCAGGGGAAATGGCCAACATCTCCAAGAAGGCAATGGACGTTGCCAACGTCCTTGGGGATGAAGTCGGACCGACTGCCAACAGTGTCGGTCAGATGCTCAAAACGGGAATGGCGAAGAACGCCGACGAAGCCTTTGACATTCTCGTTCGCGGCGCTCAAGTCGGCGGAAATAAAGCTGAAGACTTGTTGGATACGTTCAATGAGTATTCGGTCCAGTTCAAGAAAGTCGGTCTTGACGGCAAGACCGCAATGGGCCTGATATCTCAGGGACTGCAAGGCGGTGCGCGTGATGCCGACCTGGTGGCGGACTCCATTAAGGAGTTCTCCATCAGAGCCATTGACGGCAGCGCAACCACGGCGGCGGGTTTCAAGGCGATCGGCCTTGACGCTAAGGACATGGCCGCCAAGATTGCGGCCGGTGGGCCGTCCGCCGAGAAGGCGCTAGGGCTCACGCTGGACAAGCTACGGGCCATCAAGGACCCAGCGGAGCGAAGCGCGGCGGCCGTCAACCTCTTCGGAACCCAGGCAGAGGATATGGGTTCCGCCTTGTACAAGCTCGATGTGAGCACGGCCGTTAGCGGTCTGGGCAAGGTCGACGGTGCTGCGAAGGCTGCTGGCGACACGATGCACGACAACGCGTCACAGAAGATCACAGCATTTTGGCGGGGACTCCAGACGCTTGCGGTCGACGTGATCGGCGGGACAGTGCTTCCGGCCATCGAGGGGCTAGCGGGCAAGTTCGCCACGCTGGGTCAGTGGGTGGAGGCGAACAGGACCCCGATCCTTACCGTGGCGGGAGTCCTGACGGCTGTCATGCTGCCTGCCCTCATTCAGTGGGGCGTTCAGTCGGTTGTCTCCGGGGCTCAGGCGGTAGGCGCGTGGGTCACGTCGGCAGCGACGGCCACCACGTCCGCACTGACGCAGGTCACGGCCTCATGGTCGGTGGTGGGCGGTTGGCTCAAGGCAGGCGCTCAGGCCGTCATATCCGGTGCCATCGTCGTGGGCCAGTGGGTAGCCGGTGCTGCTGCCGCCATCCTCAACGGCGGAATCATGGTCGCTCAGTGGCTCCTCATGGGCACACAGTCCATGATTCAAGCCGCACGCATGGCCGCCGCGTGGCTCATCGCCATGGGTCCCATTCCGCTGATCATCGCGGCCGTTGTCGGGCTGGCCGTACTCATCTGGCAAAACTGGGACACCATCAAGCAATACACGTTGCTCGCCTTTAACTGGGTGTGGGACAAGATCAAGGGCGTTTTCGAGTTCATCAAGAACTTGTTCCTGAACTTCACCGGCCCCGGGCTGCTGATCAAGCACTGGGACACCATTTGGACGGCAACGAAGAACACGTTCAACGCCGTGAAGACCTTCGCATCGGATGCGCTCAATGCCGTGGTCGGCTTCGTCCGATCACTTCCCGGGCGCATCCTTGCGGCAGGTGTGGCGCTGCTGAACGCCGGAAAGTCCATCGGTGGATACGTGATCGACGGAATCAAGAACGGCTTGTCCAAACTGGGTGGCTTCGCAGCGTCCTTGGGATCCGCCGTGGCGTCGGCCGCCAAGGGGGCAATCAATAGCGTCATCGACCTGTTGAACTGGGCCATCCCCAACAAGCTGGGATGGGGGGCGTTGTCCATCGACATTCCCGACAACCCCATTCCGAAGATCCGGGCCATGGGTGGTCCCGCATCGGGGCTTACTCGCGTGGGTGAGCGTGGCCCGGAGTGGGTGAATCTGCCGGGAGGCTCCCATGTGATCCCGAACCATGCGGGACCCGCGACGGCTGGCGTGACGGTCAACGTGACCAGTGCCGCCGACCCGTTCGCAATCGGGCGCGAAGTCGCTTGGGCGCTTCGGGTCGCGCGCTAGCACCGAGTCACGTGACTCGGTGCCACATCTCAAGAGGGGGAATTCATGGCAGAGTTGGACGACTGGACATGTGAGTACAACGGCCTGGTCGTCGGGTCGTCCGATTCCGCCGCGTCCCTCGTGGCCGTTGACGGTCTTCTCTCGCTGCCGGACATGCGCACGGCGGATCTCGTCCTAGTGCAGCGCCACGGGCTCTACCCCGGGGATGACTACATGAGCGGCCGAACGGTCACGCTGACGCTTGAGGTCTACGGCAGCACCGGGGAGGTGTTCACGGAGGCGCTGAACGCCGTGTACGCGGCCTTCGGGCCAGCCGAGAGGGAAATCCCCCTACGGTTCCGATTCCCCGGCGTAGCGGGCGGACGGACGGCTTACGTCAATGTCCGCCCGCGCAAGCGAAGCGCACCGCTTGACCTGAACTTCGCGTACTCCGTGTGCAACGTGGTGGTCGAACTCTTCGCCACCGATCCGTACATCTACGCGGACGCGCCGGTTTCGCTCGCGCTCTCCGCTCCCTGGCAGGGTTCTGATCCCAAACTTCGGTTCTCCCAGGTGGGGTCCGTGCCCGCGCTGCCGGTCATCAAGCTGACCAACGCGAAAGACTGCGTGATCAAGGACGAGATATCAGGCAAGTGGTTCGGCATGGCCAACCTCGCTGGCGGGCTCACCATCAATTCCGAGACTCAGGCGCTTACGGCAACGGCCAGCGGAACCGGTTTCAACGACCGTATTACGGCGGGCTCCACGTGGCCCGAATTCGCATTCGGCGAGCATCGCCTTTCCATGACGACGCTTGCCGTGAACAGTCCGACAACGGCTGAGATCACGTGGCGGGACCGGTGGGTGTGATGACGTCGTCGGCCAGATACTCAGTCGTACAGACCAACGTGAAGTCCGGGAACGTCGTGGCCCGGCTGCCGGTCACGGGAATCGAATACGTCGACACACTCAACGGGGCAGGCACGGCAAGCGTGGGCATGCCGCTGCATGCGCCGGAAGCCGACCCGTCCACTCTCCTCCCCGGTGCCAGCGGGCTTGCCATCCTGCGGGACGACACCCCCGTATGGGGTGGGATTCTGTGGGGCGCGACGGCTGACCTGAGCGCGGGAACGCTGGCGCTGTCCGCATCCGGCTATCACTCGTACTACGCCCACCGGTACCTAGACAGCACCAAGGGCTACAGCCGAAAGAACGCAGACCAGTCGACCCTACTCAAGGACTGGATTTCCTACGCCAACGCCAACGGGGGAATCGGAACCGACACATCGGCGATTGCGACACGAGGACGCACCGCCACGCGTGAATGGTCGTTCTCCGAATTCAAGAAGATCTCGGAAGCCATCGAGGAACTTGCCGACGATCTCGACGGATTCAACTTCCGGTACGAACCCTATTGGGTGACCACCGGTACCCGCATCGGGAACCGCTTCAGGGTCGTGAAACGGGGAGCGGAAGCCTACCCCCAGCTCGAACACCGCGTGAGCTGCAACGTGACCGGCGTGACCTACGACGGCACCCAGCTCGCCACGCAGGCTTACGCATTCGGTGCGGACCTAGGCACATGGATGAAGCCCTTTGCCACGTCCAGCAATCCGGCGCTGACAACGCCACGCATGGTCACGGTGGCGACCTATTCAGACCTGAAAGCCTCCGGCCAACTCATCCCCAAGGCCGCCGCGCTTGCAACGGTGGGCAGTCAGCCGATCGCCGTGCCAACCCTCACGCTCTATCCACAGCAGTTCAGCCCCGTGCAATTTCAGCCCGGTGCCGTCGGTACCGCTATCGCTGATTCCGGATACGTCGCGCTCATGGAGCAGTACGTCATTACGGAACGGCGGGTCGGTGTGGACGTCAATGGAACCGAAACCGTATCGCTCGCTCTCGCAAGCAAGGAGGTATTCGACAATGGCAATTCAGGCTAACGCCCTACCGCCTTCGCTGGTGGCCGAGATCAACGAACTCAAGCGCCGGATCAACGCACTTGAACGCAAGCCGAGACCAGGAAGCGTGAACGAGCGGCTGCCCGTCGGCATGATCCAGAGTCCGTCACTTGAGGGCACACAGGGTGCCGAGTTCACTCACGGCCTAGGAATCATCAACACCACTGGACTGAATCAGCCGGTCATCATCGCTGCGCTTCCCTTCCACATTCCGTGGGACAGGGGCGCGGCAATGGACGTGTCCGTGACCGTATGGCTTGAGGACGGAGTCACGGGAGGCAAGACCAAGGAAGTCACGCTGAACAAGGCTTTGGACCAGGGGGGATGGACGCGAACACTGACGTTCTCCTGGATCCACCCTCAGCCGATCGGCTTTGACGATGACCTGGTGTACAAGCACATCAAGATTGCGTACCGGGTCAACAAGCGCGTCACCGCATCGGACGGCGAGTCTCTGACAGTCGGTGTCGGCCTCCCCTCCATCGTGGTCGGGATCCCGCTGGGCACCTACAAGGAAGAGTCGACAGACGGAAACCCGCGCATCGATGGTGCCCTAACCCCCGTACAGGACTGACGACATGGACCTAACGCGCCTATACGGATCCGTCGAAATCATTGCACCCCTGCTCGCCTTTCTCGTCATGTCACTCCGCAGATTCCGTCTGGGAATGGAGGCGTCATGGAAGGAAGAGGCGGAAGCCTATCGAGCGAAAGTCGAAAGGCAGTCGGAGGAGCTTGCCGCACTGCACGCCGAAGTACGTGCCCTGCGAAGCGAGAACGCCGAACTCCGTGCGCAGATAGCGGAATTGCTGCGGCGCTAGTCCGCACGGCCACACACCCAACCAGGCCACCGAGTCACGTGACTCGGTGGCCTTGCTCGTATCTAGGGGGATCCATTGGCGGCATTGCCCAACAGCATTCCAACCGTCGTTGTGCACGGTACTTACCTGGGTCCGGACGGGCGGGCGCTGTCCGGAACGGTGACGTTCAACGCGCCCTCGCTGCTGACGTTCCCGGACAGTGACATATTCGTCGCCGGTCCCGTGGTGGCTGCACTGGATGAGACCGGCCGATTCTCGGTGCGTCTACCGGCGACAGATGCGCCCAACATGCAGCCGTCTGGCTGGTCGTACACCATCAAGGAGAACCTTTCCGGGGTCATCGGTGGGCGCACCTATAGCGCGCTGCTGCCGAAGGCGACGGCAGACGTCGACCTAGCGGACATTGCGCCAGCCGATCCGGCCACTCCCAATTTTGTGCCGGTTGCCGGATCGCAGATATTCACGGGCTCCGCTCCGCCCACGTCGGCGCTGGGCCGTGACGGGGACTTCTATACGCAGTACGACACCCGAACTCTGTTGGGGGTCACGTCCACCACGGTCACGATGTGGACCCGCGCGGCGGGTTCATGGGTCAGAGTGGGTGACGCGGTACGCGGATCCGCCTGGTATGTGAGCACGGGTTCTACGCCGAGTGCTGACACAAAGCCCGGTGACTTCCTTCTCAGGGCGGACACGGGCGATGTATGGCAGCGCGGCGCGTCCAGTTGGGGAAATCCTGTTGCGAACCTCAAGGGCCCCAAAGGCGACAAGGGTGATACCGGCGCTCAGGGGCCGAAGGGTGACACGGGAGCGGCCAGCACCGTTCCCGGCCCGAAGGGCGACAAGGGCGACCCTGGGGCGACAGGCACGACCGGTGCCACGGGCAGCCAAGGCCCGAAGGGCGACAAGGGTGACCCCGGTACAGGATCCGTCAACAGCGTGAACGGCGACCTAGGCCCGGCAATCGTTCTAGACGCTGCCGACGTTGGCGCAATCCCCGCAGCAGCCAAGGGCGTTGCCGGTGGCGTGGCCACCCTCGACGCCTCGGGACTGGTCCCGTCGTCACAGCTCTCCATCCCGTCCGGCGTGGTGACCACGGTCAACGGCAAGAGCGGACCGACCGTAACCCTTGCGGCTGCCGACGTCTCAGCGCTGGCAGCCTCAACACGCGGAGCGGTCAACGGTGTTGCGTCGCTGGACGCCTCGGGAGACGTGCCCATTGCACAGATTCCCAACGTCGCCCGGAACACGTGGACGCCTCAAGCGCTGGGGTTTGCCGCATGGTCGGTCGACCCTGCCGGGGTTGCCAACCCCGCGACCAAAGCAGCCGTGATCAAGCGCCTGTACATGTCCGGAATCAACATCACAGAGGCGACGCAGGTCAATACCGTCGTCATGTTCGCCCGAGGGTGGGCAGGCTCAACGGCCGTACCGGCAGCGCGCTTTCTGTCAGGCATCTACAGCGAAGCGGGGACCCGCGTAGCCGCCTCTACAACCCTTTCCAGCGTTCCCGCCCCTGGTGCCGACAGTGCCCCCGGAGCGAAGAACAACCACATTGGCGCGGTGCCGCTGAAATTGTCGGCAACCGTCACGCTCCAACCTGGAAGGTACTGGGCGGCATTCCTGATGACCGCAGGGTCATCGACGGATTTCTATTACATGCACGTACAGAACGAATCGCCTTCGGCCCCCGCGAACTTCCATTTGGGAAGCGTCTTTCATCGCGCATGGGCAGCGGAAGGTGACAACTACACGGCATTGCCGACCACGGTCAATCAACTGGCAGGGGAAGTCGGCATCGATCCGGCAGTCATGGCGCTCGCCATGACCTAGCACCGAGTCACGTGACTCGGTGGTCAGTGCCCCGTTCGGAACCCTCCGGGCGGGGCCTCTTTATGAGGGGGAAACAGAATGGCCCGATTCAACGGCGCTACCTGGCGACCGATTCCGCGCAACTTCACGGACGGCGGACAGGATGCCGTTTACGGCGTCGTCATTCACATCATGGACGGCAGCCTTGGCGGCACCGACTCTTGGTTCCGCAACCCGGAGGCTGAGGCGTCCAGTCACTTCGGTACCGGCCGAAGCGGTCAGCTCTACCAGTGGGTTGACACCGCAGACCGGGCGTGGGCTCAGGCTGGCGGAAACCGTACGTGGCTGTCCATCGAGAACGAGGGGCGCGGGGGTGACTCGCTGACGTCCGCTCAGATCGACCGATGTGCCGAAGTGCTGGCGTGGGCTCACAAGACCTACGGTGTGCCGCTTCAGCTCACCACGAGCACCACGGGCCGTGGCCTTGGCTATCACGGCATGGGCGGCGCTGCATGGGGCGGTCACACGTCGTGCCCCGGCAGCAAGGTCATTGCCCAGCTTCCCGAGATCGTGAAGCGCGCCAAGGCTCTTGCTGGCGAGAAGCCCGCACCGATCGGTTATCAGCCGTTCCCCGGAACGGACTGGTTCAAGAAGAGCCCCAACAGCCCCATCGTCACGGCCATGGGCAAGCGCCTGGTGGCCGTCGGCTGCTCCGCATACAAGTCCGGCCCTGGTCCCCAGTGGACCGACGTTGACCGGTCTTCCTACGCGAAGTGGCAGCGCAAGAACGGATTCACCGGGGCCGACGCTGACGGCTGGCCCGGCAAGACCACGTGGGATGCCCTCAAGGTGCCCCGCGTCTCGTAACACTCCGTGCATTCCGCGGGCGTCGCTATGTCCGATGTTGGCCGGATAAGCCGCAGCCGGCGGCGCCCAAAAATCTCTACACACAGTCACGAAAGAGGAGTCTGAATGACCTTCGTCAAGACCCATGCAACCCGCTTCTACGCCGCCCTGGTGGCCGTTCTCGCCCTGGTCGCGCACTACGTGCCGTCGCTGCCGTCCGCGCTCATCCTGGGCGTTGCTGCGGCCGTTCTCGGTACCGGTGAAGCCGTTCAGCGCATCGAGGACGGCAAGACCCTGGACGCACTGGAGACTGCCGGAATCGTCGCCCGGCACCGCAAGCCGTAAAGCGGGCAACCGATGCGCTCCCGGGATTAGGGAAGTCACCACCTAATCGCGGGAGTTCATCCGAATGGGACATTCACACATCGCGCTTGTCGGCCGTGCTCGATCCGGAAAGGACACGATCGCGGCACGGCTGATAAGCCGATACGCGTACACCAGAATCGCATTCGCCGACCCTCTCAAGGAACTTGCTCTGAGCGTCGACCCGATCGTTGCCTATGAGCCGTCCGGATACGGGCCACTGCCAACCCGGCTGAGCGCCGTAGTGCAGCGATATGGATGGGAAAAGGCGAAGGACCGATTCCCGGAAGTCCGGCGCACGCTACAGCGGACCGGGCAGGCGGTACGTGATCAGGAGTCGGGCCACTGGCTCAGTCTCGCGCTGGACAAGGTGGCCGTAGCGGACGCATGGAACCTGCCGGTGGTCGTCACCGACTGCCGATATCCGAACGAGGCTGAAGCGCTCAAGGCGCGCGGTTTCCGGCTGGTTCGAGTCCTACGCCCCGACGTTGGCAGCGCCGCGCCGGATCACGTGAGCGAGACGGCGCTAGACAACCATCCGGTCGACGTGACCATTGCCAATGTAGGAACAGTCGCTGACCTCAACAACCTTGCTGACACTCTGATTTGAGTGCACGTCACTCGAAAATAGTTGCCCCTCATCTGCGCCTGTGCAGGTGAGGGGCTTTCGTGCGTTTGGGCCACCGAGTCACGTGACTCGGTGCCTTGTGCGCGCACGCGCGCGTGTGCCATTGTTGGCCCCGCAAGACACCGGGGCGGGATCGAGGGGGGATCGGACAGTGAGCGGCTACACCATCAAGTACAACCGCACCACGAACCACATTGACGGGCTCACTGTCCGCAGCACTGGCGGCGGCAAGGACATGGGCGACCACGTTTCCTACTACGCCGAGAACGCATGCGGGTCACTGACCCGGTACCGATTCGCCCAGGGTGCGACCTACGCCACGCTGGCCGAGGCGCTTGAAGCCGCCCGCAAGAGTGGGCGCAAGCTCTGCAAGACCTGCGAGAAGGCTGCTGAGGCGCAGATTGCCGCCGAGGCTGAGACGAAGGAAGAGGGGGCCAAGGTGGCTGCACGACGACTCAAGCTGAGTGAAGTTCGGGGCGACATCAGGGTTGGTGCGACGGCCGCAGGAAGTTCGACCATCCACGCTCTCAAGGAAGTGGACGAGCGCGGGCGCAACATTCCCTACTGCCCGACCCGGACCAAGGATCCCATCCGTTCCTGGGGACCGGCGCACGAGCAGAAGGCAGACCTTCAACTCTGCGTTAAGTGCAGCCCGTTGGTTCCCACCGGACCCGTTGAGGTCACGGAAGCAAAAGTTGAAATCCCGGGACTCGGGCGGTCGGTTCCCGCTACTGTGATCACGCCGGTTAACGCCGACACCACCGAAGAGAAGACGGAGACAAAAACCATGGCAGCGAAGCCGATGACCAAGGCCGCTCAGGAAAAGGCCGCCGAGGAAATCCGGGCCGACATTGAACGCCTGCCGTCTCTCATCGCTGAGGGCAAGGACGATTCCGCACAGGAACTGTCGGAAGCCATTAGCGCCGCAATCCCGAAGATCACCGGCACCGGCGCGGCTGCCATCAAGGCCAAGCTTCGCGCTGAGCTGACGAAGGCCGAGAAGGACGCCAAGAAGGCGAAGGCCGACAAGGAGAAGGCCGACAAGGCTGCCAGCAAGGAAGTTGCGGTCAGTAAGGAAACCAGCCTGGAAACCGCGCTTGCCGACAAGGGCATTCAAGGTCTTGTCGCCAAGGGGCAGGAACAGGTCAAGGCACTTGCGATCAGCAAGTTCAAGGGCGGCCACGAAGTCGCTGAAACCATTCTCGACATTCGTACCCGCATTCTGAACAAGAACGGTCACCCCGACCTGAACGCCGACAGTGATGCGGCGAAGAAGAGCGCAAACCAGGTCTTTGACGGACTCCTTGAGGGACTTCCCGAAGAGGGCGAGGACGAAGCGGCGGACGCCATTCGCGCCGAAGTCGACAGCATCAAGAAGAGTTACAAGAACTCCATCCGGGACGCTCGGGTCCGCTACCTCAAGTCGCTCGACAACTCGCCGGAAGAGGCCAAGAAGTACGCCTACGCTCTTGAGGCACACCCGGACAAGAAGCCGTCCGAGGCAGTGGCGGAGTTCCACAGCTACGAACTCCGCACCCGTGCCGAGATTGCGAAGGCGGACCGAGAGCGCAAGGCGCTTGAGCGGAAGAAGGTTGAGGATGCCGTCAAGGCTGGCGAACTCTCCGAAGAAGAGGCAGCCGAAGCGCTGAACGTGGACGGCACGGAGAAGACCCCCAAGGAACTGCGCGCCGCGTACGTCAAGCGCGTGGCGAACTCCTGGAAGAAGCAGGTGAAGGAGATCCGGGGTATCGAGGACGCCGACGAGCAGGAAGAGGCGTTGGACGAACTGACCGCGCTGCTGTCCGCACTGCGCAAGGAACTCAAGGCGTAATACCCAGCGAGCGCAAAAGCCCCCGGACTCTTCATCAGCAAGGGCCGGGGGCTTTCCCGTTCAGGCCACCGAGTCACGTGACTCGGTGCCTAGGAGCGGCTGAGCGTCCACCTGAGCGCCTTCTAGCCCCGCCCGGCCCCCCAAGCCCGGTGGGGCTCTCTTGTGCCCGCAGATGGCCGCACGGGGCCTCTCGGGGGTTCGGCAACCCTCGCGCTCTCCCGTAGGTGACAGAACACCTACCCAAGGGGGATGCGCGTGGGACGCGTACGCACAATTCAGCGCGGCGGGAGCCGCTTCTACATTCATCCGGAGCGCCCGGAAATCAAGGTGCCCGGCGTCACGTCCGTTGTGGGAATGCTGCCCAAGCCATTTCTGATGTTCTGGGCCGCGAAGATGACGGCCGAACTCGCCGTTGACTCACTACCGTTCGTGGCGCAGATGGCCGAACGCGACCGGCAAGGCGCTGTCGACTACCTCAAGGGCGCTGCTCGCAGATACACCAAGCTGCGGGCCGACGTGGGCAGTGACGCACACGACCTCTTCGAACGGCTGATCCGGGGTGAGTACGTCGGCAGCGTCCATCCGGACCTTGAGCCGTACCGCAGGAACTTCGTGGCCTTCCTTGAGGCTGTGAACCCCCGCCTTGAGCGGGCTGAAGACGTCGCTTGGAGCGATGAGCACGGCTATGCCGGATCGTTCGATGCCGTTCTTACGGTGTGGCTGGACGACAAGGGGAACCCAACGCCGGACCGGTCGGGGACTCCGCATCTGCTCATGGCCGACTGGAAGACCAGTAAGAGCACGTACCCGGATGTGGCGCTTCAGATGAGCGCCTACGTGAACGCCGACCGGATCATTTCCCCGGACGGCCAGAGTGAGCCGATGCCCGAGTTTGACGGTGCGGCCGTACTCCACATCACGCCGGAACTCTGGGAGTTCAAGCCCGTACGCATTGACGAAGAGGTCTTCTCGTTCTTCCTCGCGCTGCGACGGGTCTTCACGTGGGACCGGGACGTCTCGAAGACAGTCCTTGGGCGCGCTATCGCCAAGAGTGCTGGTGGTCTCGTGACCGGCACTCAGCGCCGCGCCAAGTAGGCGGGAAACCCCCGCGCTCTAGGTCAACCAGAAGGGGTGGACGAGAGGTAGACCCCACCGAGTCACGTGACTCGGTGACAGGCGGTCCCTCCCGTTCGCCCCTCTTCCATCTCTGCATTCATGAGGAGCGAACGCATGTCGCTACTGACCATTTTCGAAACCGACCCCAACGCCAAGCCTGAGCCCAAGAAGACGTTCAGTGATGACACGGTGGGTCGATTCCATTCCGGCCGCCAGGTGGACGATGTTCCCGAGGTGCTTTCGGAGTGGCGTATTTCCACGGGTGATCCCGTGGTTGCCCAGGCCGTTGCTCAGCTTTTCGGCGGAGAGCCCATTGAGACGGATTCGCGCGGTGAGAACTTCATCGATGTCTTCACCGACCGGGATTCCGTTCCGATCGTTCTCGACGGCCCGAAGTCCATCTATGCGGATCTGAAGCTGTGGAACCGGAGCAAGTTGGTTCATCACTGCGACGGCACGCGTTTTCTGAGCCCGGACGAAAAGAAGGGTAAGCCGTGCAACTGCCCGGAGCTTTTCGCTGAGCGCAAGCAGGCGGCGAAGGACTTCATTGGCCCGTCCCCTTCCATCACGGTGACGTTCAGGCTGGCGGACGATCCGGAACTTGGCCGCTTCAAGTTCCAGAGCGGCAGTTGGGTAATGGCCAGCGTGCTTCACGAGTACGAGAACGCCCTATCCGCCATTGATGGACCGGCGCTCGCTGAACTCACCCTTGAGCTTGTTGAGTTCACCATCAAGAAGGGCAAGAACAAGGGTCTGAACGTCAGTTACTACAAGCCCGTGATCGAGGTTCTCAAGAGCTACAACGACGCCATCGCGGACGAGCAGTAAGCCCGTGGCGACGCTCGATCAGAGCCCCGCCCACGACTGGCCGTCAGCGCTTGCTGAGGCGGCTGACGATACCGTCCGGTCGCCCCTGTGGGAGTTCCCCCCGGAGGCGCGCAGGGCGGTCATACGTGAGAGACGACGACGGTTCGGCGTGAATGACGACGAGGGGAATGACATTGGCTAAGAGAGGCGTGGTCACGGACTACGCGGGGGAAGAGCTGTACCCCGGTGACCTGATCAACTACAGCGCCCGGCAGGGCAATCGGGTCCGGGCATCCGACGCAATCATTGAGCGCGTCACGGCCGTTCTGGTGGATGGCAGGCTTCGGCCCATGCTCAAGGTGCAGCCGACCGGCACAGAGAGCGGCTTTGCGAAGCGCCGGACCATGCGCGCTGAATGGATCAGCGCGGAACACGCACGGCTGATCATGCCCGACGTGAGGCGCGGCAACTAAGCACACAACAAGGGCCGGACAGTTCCCAACTCGGGGGATTGTCCGGTCCTTTGGCATGCGACCACCGAGTCACGTGACTCGGTGAATGGGGGAAACGAAGTGGCCAATCCGAACAAGGTGAAGGGGACACAGTGGGAGTCCGACGTACGTGACCACCTGAACGCCGCACTAGGGCTAGTGGACGAGTACGGCAAGTTCTTGGATCCGTTCAATGCATACAACGTACGGCGACCGGCGCAGGAAGGTGCCGCCGACGTGGGCGACGTGCATGCGGTCCCGTTCGTCCTTGAGTGCAAGAACGTGAAGAGGGCGAGTGTCCCAACCTTCCTGCGACAAGCGGAGATTGAGGCCCGGCATGCGGGCTTTCCTTACGGGGTCGCCGTGGTCAAGGTGCCCCGGATGAGCGTCCGGCGCGGCAAGGTCTATGTGGGCATTCGGACATGGACCCGCGTGCGCCTGGCGCTGAAGCTGGGCGCGCAAGAGTTTGCAGAACGCTACGGGTTCACACCCTCCCTGCGAGGGCTCGACACCTCCCGTTGGTACATGGCCACGGAGCTTGAACCCTTCACGCGACTTCTGGCCGACGTGCGCGCCATGCGTGACGCTCAGTGAAATTTTGCCCCGGCGCCGGCACTGGCCTAGCGGGTGAAAACGGACATGCCAGGCTCCGCGGGGCGCACACAGAGTAGTGCGCTGCACCGGGCAACGCTCACGCTCAAGGAGCGAGTGAACGAAGGAGGGGGCACGGAAATGCAGTTCACTCAGATACTCGCCCGGTTCGCAGACGTAACCGAACAGAACGATGGTGGATACCTCGCGCTTTGCCCGGCACACAATGACTCCCGCCCGTCGCTCCGCATTTGGCGGGGAGACGACGGAAAGGTTCGCATCAACTGCCGGGCAGGGTGCCCAACTGAGAACGTGATCAATGCCGTTCGACTGGTGTGGGGTGACCTCTTTGACGCCACAGGGCCGGGAGCCACCGTGCCCAGTGAACGGCCGTCGCCCGTTGGCCCTGGCCACACTGCCGCATTGGCCGCCTACATTGACCGCACCGTTGATTGGCTCCATGACAGCACTTCTCAAGTGGGGGCCGATGCGCTCGCATATGCGGCGGACCGTTTCGGGGTGGACGAAGATACGGCCCATGAGCTGTATCTAGGCGCTGATGATGGTTTCGGCGTTCCCCATTTCCCTTACCGGTCAAGGGCTTTCACGCGCTTTCCCCGATTGACTGTGCCCCTCTTTGACTTCAACGGGGTCGCTCGCGGCTTGCAGGGGCGTGATCTCAGCGGTGCGTGTCCGGGGCGGTGGGTATCCCTACGCAACCCGACGGGGGAGCGGTGGGCGTCGTACGGCGTTCTAAGGGGGCAGGGCGGCTATGGGGTCACCATCGTCTCTGAGGGGCCGGGAGACGGCCTCACAGTCGTTGCCGTGGGGTATGACGCGGTGATCATCCGGGGTGCCGCACTCGCCGGAAGCCCTGAGCTACTGGCGGAACTGGCCGACGGCCTCAAGGGCACTCAGGTGATCGCTGCGGGGGATCACGACGACGCTGGACGACGCTTCAACCGGGCCTTGGCTGAGGGACTGAAGCCCCATGGCATCGACGTGTACGGCCTTGCCATTCCCCATGCTGGCGACGACCTCACCGATTGGCGGGGACGTGATCCCCACGCTTTCCCGCTCGCGCTTCATCGCGCGGTCAAGTCGGCACGTGCGGTGCTGAGTTCGCCGGAAGACGAAGCGCAAGCCGTCTCGGACGAGCTGACCGACCGGACCGGCACGGACGTTGTGACACGCGACGACGGCAGCGAAGCGGCGCGCATTCTCGCCGGACTCATCAACCGGTACGGCGAGAGCGACACCATGAACGCTCATGCGCTGGTCGCCTGGTCGGACGGCTGCATTCGCTACGCGCCCGGACTCGGCTACTACGTATGGAACGGCCGAACGTGGGAGCGCTCAGAAGTCCGCGTGCGCCAAGAGATTCACCGCATGGGAGCCGCACTCGTTCTCGTCGGCGAGACCCAGAAGGCGCGCGGATTCACCATGACCACACGCATTGACGCCCTCATGACGGAGCTGCGCAGTGTGCCCCTGGTGCACGTCGACGCTTCAGAGTTCGACAACCGGCCGGACTTGCTCTCCTTCAAAAACGGGACGGTAGATCTCCGTACCGGCCAACTTCGCCCGCACGACAAGCGCGACATGCTCACGTATCAGCTCGATCTCAACTATGACCCGGAAGCGCCGTGCGACCGCTGGGAACAGTTCGTTGCCGAGATCTTCCCCGGCGGCCCTGAGCTGCCTGCCTACTTTCAACGGCTCATCGGATACGGGATCACCGGGGACAACTCCGAACAGTGCTTCTGTGTTCTGTGGGGGAAGGGAGCCAACGGAAAGAGCGTGGCGACCGACACCCTTACGGCAGTCTTCCGCTCGATCAGCCGAACCACGCCCTTCGCCACCTTTGAAGAGAAACCGTCCGGAGGTATCCCCAACGACCTTGCGGCACTTAGGGGTTCGCGTCTCGTCATGGCGTCTGAAGGTGAGTCCGGTAAACCCATGTCGGAAAGCGTCCTCAAGCGTGTGACCGGAAAGGACGAGATCGCAGCCCGGTTCTTGCGGCAAGAGTTCTTCACCTTCAAGCCGACGTTCCTGTTGCTGCTCGCCACGAATCACAAGCCGAAATTCAAAGGCCAGGATGAAGGTTTGTGGCGACGGGTCAAACTCCTGCCGTTCACACGCTGGTTCGCCCCCGGGGAGCGGGACTACAGCCTGGATGCAAAGCTCATGAAGGAAGTCGAAGGTATTGCCGCATGGGCGGTGCGCGGTGCAGTCGAGTGGTACCGGGGCGGACTCCAGGACCCCGAGGTGATCGCGAAGGCCAGCGATGAATACCGGCGGACTAGTGATGCGCTCGCCGGATTCTTCCCCGGCGTTCTTGAGCAGTGCGACGACTCCCACGTCATGAACGGCAACGACACCTTCAATCACTACTTGGATTGGTGCGAAGCGGAGAACCTGCCCGAGAAGGAGCGATGGACCCGACGCACCTTCTACGGCGCGCTTGAGGAGCGGGGCGTCACCCGAATCATGAAGCGCGCGGGTGTCGCCCTTGCTGGCATCCGGTTGGCTGAGCCGACCCCCGACGGCCCCGGAATATTCGCCAAGTAGCCCAACCCGTACAGGCCACCGAGTCACGTGACTCGGTGGCCTGTCTGCGTCTAAGGAGGGGAAGAGTGCTGACCTACCGGCACACCGTGGCCGATGACGTGGTGAACGTCCACGTACCGGCCACCCTGGAAGAGCTTGACGCGTTCCTTGAGTGGGCGCGTCTGGCCAACGAGCGGGGACCCGTTGCGCTGGACACCGAAACCAGCGGGCTTGATGTCTTCTCGGACGGCTACCGACTTCGTACGGTCCAGTTCGGGGACGCGCGCGACGCGTGGGTAATCCACTGGGAAAGGGGTGGCCCCTTCCGCCGTGCGGCAGTTGAGGCGCTGACGAAGACTCGGCGGTTTCTCATTCACAACGCCGCCTTTGACTGGCTTGTGCTGGACCGGCACGCGGGCATCCCGCTAGAAGACCTCGCGCCCCGTACACGGGACACGCGCGTGATGGCCGCCCTTGTTGACCCGCGCCAACCCCAAGAGGGGGGTATTGGATCCGGTCTCAAGCCCTTGTCGGCGTACTACGTCGACCGGACGGCCCCGGACACCCAAGGAGATCTTACGGCGGTCTTCCGGGGGCTTGGGCTCACGAAGGCCAACGGCTTTGCCCGCATTCCGCTAGAGCACCCCACGTACAACTTGTACGCCGGGCTGGACGTGATTCTCACGGCTCGGCTCGAACCGCTCCTTGCGGCTGAGCTATTCCGCTTGGGTGTGCGTGAACGGCTGGTTGAGTACGAGCATGAGATAGCCCGAATATGCGCGCACATGCAGCGTAAGGGG
The DNA here is from genome assembly GCF_042731955.1 of Streptomyces sp. NPDC059828. Taxonomy (NCBI): domain Bacteria; kingdom Bacillati; phylum Actinomycetota; class Actinomycetes; order Kitasatosporales; family Streptomycetaceae; genus Streptomyces; species Streptomyces sp. NPDC059828. Next base: position 51,578 of record NZ_JBHWIW010000010.1, read on the forward strand.
CTCATCCTCGATGAGGAGTTCACGCACGAACTTGATGCCACGCTCAGCGAAGACGCGCAAAAGAACGCCGATGTGGCTGCCCGGTACGGCGTTGAGTCGGTCAACTCGACAAAGCAGATTGCGGAAGCTCTCGCCGGTATGGGTGAGTCGCTGACGGAACGAACGGCAAGCGGGGCCGTCAAGGTCGACAAGGCCGTATTGCTCGCGCTTGCCGACATGGACTTGCAGTGGAAGCGGCTAGGCGTCCGCAAACCCAATCCGCTGGCCGAGGCCGTCTTGAGGAGCAAGCGCGCGGGCAAGTGGCGTTCAGCGTATGCGGCGACGTTCCTAGAGACCGTGGACGCGTCCGGCAGGGTGCACCCGTTCGTGAACTCGCTTGCCGCGCGCACGGGCCGTATGAGTGTCACTCGTCCGGCGCTTCAAACGCTGCCGTCATCGGATCAGATGATCCGGCGTTGCCTTCTTGCCGACGAAGGTCACGTCATGGTGAGCACCGACTTTCAGGCCGTAGAAATGCGGGTACTGGCAGCGCTGGCCGACGTACGTCGGATGAAAGAAGGATTCCAGTCCGGTGGCGCTGAGTTCGATATCCACATGTTCACGGCTCAGCTCATCAAGGGGGCGGAAGCCACAGACAAGGACCGGAAGCTATTCAAGGGCGCGGGATTCGGCAAAGTCTACGGCGGAGGCATTGCGACGCTGGCCAGACAGACCGGCGCATCCGAGGACGAGATCAAGCGAGCAGTCACCGCCTATGACCGCGCGTTCCCGGAGATCCGCCGCGCGTCTGCTCGCTGGCAGCGTGAGGCGCGGGCAACCGGCATGGTCACCGTGTCGGCCACCGGAAGGAGGATGCCTCTCGACCGGGACCGTGCGTATGCCGTCGTGAATTACCAGTGTCAAAGCGCAGCAAGGGACTTGCTCGGACAAGCGCTCCTGAATGCTGAGAGTGCCGGTCTTCTCGACGTCATGCGCCTGCCTATCCATGACGAAATTCTCGCGTCGGTCCCGGCAGGCGAAGCGGCCGACTATGCGCGGGAATTCGAAAAGGCTATGACCTTCGACCTGTTCGGGGTGCCCATCGTGGCTACGGCCGACGTAGGCGGACGGTCATGGGGCTCGCTGTATGGGGCTGACTACTAGGCACCGAGTCACGTGACTCGGTGCTCCGTTATCGCTCCGTTACCCGGATCGTCCCATCGGAGGAGATCAGGGGTGCCTCTGTCCTCCCTCCGGAGGGTGTGCCAAAACGCCTCCGCATCGAAAAACAACCTCACAAAAGACAAGCGGTCTTACCCTCCACAAACTCCATTGGAGCTGTCCGCTTTCCCGCATTGAGTAGCCGTCACGCCACGACGACGGCAATGCGCAAGCCCCGTCCGAAGCGTCCCGGACGGGGCTTTGCCATGCCCCCGCATGTCCTGACGCACAGCCCCGAATTGGGGCCATCGGTCTTGCGCTTGCTCTGCCCCGTTCCGGGCAACCCTTGCGCTCCCCAGCGGAGTGCAAGCACGCCACGGAACACGCGGAGCACTCCCCTTGATCAATCTCACCGAAGCTCAGATTGCCGCTGCCAAGGACAACGACCTTGAGGCCATCACGGCAATCGTCAACGCCACCGAAGAACGCGTTACACAACTCGCCTGGCGCTATGCCACGGGCGGTGGGCGCACGGATCACACCCTTGCGGAAGACCTCGCCCAGGTTGGCCGTATAGCCGTATGGGAAGGACTCAAGCGCTTCAACGGCCGCACAGTTGCTGAGTTCTTCTCGTTCATCGACCGGACTCTCAAGGGGGCCATGAGCGACAGCCGCAAGGAGGAGACCCGACAAGGGGTTTCCCGCTCTGTGGCTGCCGCCTTTGAACGGGCGCTCTCGATGGCCGATGGTGACCCGTATCAGGCCGAATGGCTGGCCACTACTCAGGAAGCCATGGGGGACCGGCGACTCAGCGCGGATACCGCCTACGCCGCGCGCCTGAGCTACCAGGGCGTTCACTACCTTGATGCACCCATCGGCGAGACGGACACGGGGGAGAGCATCACCCTTGCTGACCGCCTTGCCGTTGAGGCCGAAGTTCCCGCAGATCTGCTTGAACCAAACGACTACGCGCGAGAGCGCAGCAAGCAGACCGGCATCAAAGTGCGCAGGACCCTTTCCCGATTGGGTGAGCAGCAGCGAACCGTACTCATGGCACTCACCGGCATTGTGCCCGTCGACTACTACGGCACCGAGCGGGATGACGAACTCTCACGCGATTACGGAATACCGCTTCATCAAGTCAGGGTCGTCCGCAGCAAGGCCAAGGACCGGTTCGCGGAAGTCTGGACGGCAGCGGCATGAAGTTCTCAACTGTCGACGGCGGAACCGTAGAAGTGATTCGCGTTGGTCTCGAATTCGATTTCCACATGCGAGATGCCGCAGGGCGGACCGTGGCCACCGTGCGCATGAACTCCGATGACGCCTATTGGCTCATACAGGAACTTGAAACCCTCAATCCCTGAGCGAAAGAAGGCCCGAATGCTGAACGTGACTCAGGAAACGAAAGCCACCCTCACCACTCGAAACGGTGGACGCGTGCTGGCGTGGTACACCGACAAAGAACGTGAGGCGGTCAGTGTCGCCGTGCCGGGCGACCGGGTGAAGCTGTCACCCGTGGAGGCGCGCAACCTTGCCGCATGGCTCATGGAGGCCGCAAAGGCGGTCGAAGAGCCGAACTCTCCCCCGATCCGCCCGACCGTAGCCCGCAGCGAAGACCGAGTGTCGCGCTGGTGACCACCGAGTCACGTGACTCGGTGGCTACTTGATTCCAGTTGAGCCCCCGTCAGAAATGGCGGGGGCATTTTTGCGTTCAAGGGCTCCTCGCGCGCGGACTGCGGACGCACGAAAGGGGCAAAAGGTTGTACGGAAGAACCTGTGAATATGCCCAGAATTCACAGATTTAGACGAGTGCGCCCAGAGGTGACGTATGTCATCCTTGGCGATCACGCGGACGCGGGGTGACGGACCGTCAAGAACTCGGTAAGAGATCGCTACCGAAAATCGGACAAGTGTTCTACAGTTACCTAATGACTACGCACAGTGCTGGTGACGTGCTGGTGTCAGTGTGGGTGCCTACGCTGGGGGACAACCGGCTGAGCTGGCATCCGTGCCCTGATCTGCCATCACCACTGGGGGAGGAACACATCACGACGTGCAACGACGTGACGGCCATCTTGCGTGCGCAAGGCACGCTTGTCGCGCGAGTGCTGAGATGCCAATTCGACGGCTTCCGGCTGCTCCTGCGGACCGTCGGCAGTCGCGCCCTGGTCGGTTCTACCGAGTGGTACGTCAGCCCGGAGACCGGGGCGTACCTGCCCTACCCGGGCGGCGTGTGGTCAGCCTGTGACTACGGCAGCCACCACCACCAGGAGACGACCCACGCTTGATCGCACAACGCACTACCGCCCGGGTCCCGGGCAGCACCACCAAGGGGGAACCACCGATGACCTGTCGCCTAACTCAGCCCGCTCTCAGAGCCGTTACAGCGCTCGTGCTGGGCACTCTCTGGTTACTGCTGCTGACGGTTGTCGTCGCCGGACATGGCACGTCCAAGGGGCCCAGGGAACCGAGTATGCAAACGGGTCGGTCGCCAGCCGTCGGCGTGGTCGGTGTGCTCGAAAGGATCGCTCTCGACTCTGGGAGATAGCTACGGCGCGTGTTGCCCGGACGGGTGTGATGTCCAATTTGAGCGCTCTGGAAATCGCCGGCTCGGCATGAAATTTCACTCAGGGTAGCGAATGGCCCCGCCGCTTCGATGAGGATGAAGTGGCGGGGCCGGAGGTGCAAGCAAGCGTCAGCCGTGTGCCTTGGCGAACGCCACCAGCCCGGCGAAGCCTTCGGCGGACAGGGTCAGGTGAGGGCCGTTCGGGTCCTTGGAGTCACGGACCAGGAAGTCACCCGTTGCGCGGGCGTGCTGCGGTGCCCACTGGACGCACTCTCCTCCCTGCCCGTTGCTGTAGCTGCTGCTAGTCCAGTCCGGGCGGGGCGTCTCATCGTTATTCGGCATCTTCGTACTCTTTCAGGTACTCGCGGAACAGGGACACGCTCTCCCCGCTGTCAAGGGCCTTGGATCGGGCGATGTCCAGGAGCGTCGCCAACTCCAAGACATCGGCCGGGGACTCGACGGACACACCGGATGCGAACGATTCGACATACGCGAAGGTCGCGCCATCCCGGAGGGTGAGCAGGCTCAAGCTACCGCCCAAGAGTGGGTGCACTCCACGGGAGAACGGGAGCACCTGAACCTGCACGTTGCTCTTCGTCTCGGTCATCTTGAGTATGTGCCGGATCTGGTCGGCCATCACGGCTGCCCCGCCCACCGGCCGCCGCAAGGCCGCTTCGTCCATGATCGCCCAGTAGAGCGGCGGCACGGCAGAGTCCAGCACCGCCCGGCGATGGGCGCGCTTGGCGACTTGCAGAGTGATGTTCTCGGCGTCCTTGCCTGGCATCGACTCCGTGTAGAGCGCCGTGGTGTACGCCTCGGTCTGAAGCAAGCCAGGGACGACGCTGCTGTTGAAGGTCTGGATACGTCCCGCACGTTTCTCTGCCTCAAGGACCTTGTGGCCCCACTTCGGAGTTTCTGCCGAGACGGCAAGCGTGAGGGCTAAGAGGTCTGTGAACAGACCATCTGTCTCATAGAAGTCGTCCATGGTCTCTGCCAGCGCAAGGGACGGCAGTTGCTCGCCGCTCTCGACGCGTGCCAGGTAGCTGTGCGGGAACCCCAGCTTCGTTCCCAGCGCCCGCAGTGCCAGGCCCGTCCCTCCGTACTGCTTCCGTGCCTTCTTGGCGCGTTTGGCCAACATCTGTGCAGGTGACCCGGGCTTCTCATCCTCTTCCGGCTCAAGCTCCATCGTCGTGACCCCCTCTCAAGTGCTTGTTCACTAACGGTATTTGGTTACACGCCCTCCGTGTACCTGCATCGTTTTTTTGGCAATGGTGGGAACGCAGAGCCCGCCCGGCACCGACGGCAGCACGCGGAGTGGTCATGGCAGCAAGAGGCAGAACCGAGACGGCGATCAAGCAGATCAAGGAAGGGGAACAGGCGCGCAACGAGCTGGCCGACGCGCTCAAGGCAGCGGGAGTCACGCTCCCGTCCTTGCGGCTTGACCCGTGTGCGTACTGCGACACAACGCCGCTCGTGCTGATCGACCTTGGACGCTGCAACGTCGACACCGCACGTGCCCTCACGGCCGCACTGCGAGCGGGAGTCCCGGAGGGGGAGCGGTGACCGCCAACGCCCCTGAGCGTCCCGCCACGGACGGCCACGACCAGGACGACGGGCCGACGACTGCTGAGACGCTGGCCGACCAGGTGGCGAAGCTGGGGGCGGAAATCGACAGGCACCTAGAGAAACTGAGGCAGCAGTGATGCGAGAGCGCTACGGCTTCCGGCGCTTCTGTGTGGAGGAGGACCACGAACCTGATCGGGAGCCACGGATCTTCCGAATGCAGTGCGCCGTATGCCACGAAGTGGGACCGGTGTACGAGGGCGGAAAGGATGACGACCCGGTAGCGCAGGAAGCCAACGACCTTGAGGCGCAGAAGACGGCAGCCGGATGGGTCAAGACCCATCGGAAGGACAATCGAGAGCACTTCACGTACTGGCTTCTGTCGGGTGCCCCGTACCGCGTTGTTCGGGGGGAGTGGGCGTGAACACCTACGTAGAGGGCTACTGGTGTGAGGTGGTGGCCTACTACCCAGACGGCGGCATGGAATGGTTTTTAGGCGGCTACCGTGCGACGAGCCCAAGGCTTGCCGTGCGATGGCTGAGAGGCCAAGCTCTACGGCTAGCCAACGCTCTAGACCCCATTCCAGGCATGGGGCCATTGCCGCCCGAGGCGCTGCAAGAGGCCAACCCGAAGGCTCCAAACCCGGGGCACATTCTCCGCAAGTGGGCAGGCGATCAGCGCGCCCAGGATTGGCAAATGGCGGAGCTGGTCGACGGACGTTCTTTCGCGGTTATGTCGGGCGGCCCCGACAGGCTGATGGGTCATTCTGATCTCGATCTTTACTACGCGCTTGAGGTGCGCCCCATGGTGCGCAGTTTCGTAACCGACTGGCGATTGCAGGAAGTCACTTACGTGGCAGCCTGATTGCCGATCAGACTCCCGTCCTTGCCGGAGATCGAAGAGGCTCCCCCCGCCATTCGAAGTCTCGGCAAGGACGGGGCAAGCCCCCGGTTCAGCCGCCATAAGCGTGCGGCCGTGGACGGCCGAACCGGGCTCAAGCACCCGTGCCTCACGGCACAGGGTCATGTAGGAAGTACCAGACATAGAGAAGGGGAGTATCCCAATGGGAAACCGTGGCGGAGGAACCGGCGACGGGCAGGGCGGAAGCCAGCAGGACGACAGCAACAGCGGCAACAAGCATGGAGGCGGCGGATCGGACGAGGGCGGCAACACGAACGACGGCCAAGGCCCCGCCGACGGTAAGTGAGCCCGCGCCAATGACCGAACGCACAAAGGAGGCGGGCCCCCAGGGGCTCGCCTCCGCGCTCGTGGAATCCGGAGCGCTCACACGTGATTGGTTGCCCGCATTCAATGCGGTGCCCCGGCACTTGTTCATCCCGGACGTCATCTGGCCCGGTCGGGCTGGAATGAACCGGCAGGACGACCGAGTGATCCGCAGCATCGAACCCGAGAGGTGGTGGCAGGCGGTCTACTGTGACGCGCCCATCACCACGCAATGGGACGACGGTGCGTACACCGGACCCGGCAAGGGCAAAGTCCCCTCAAGCTCAAATTCGATGCCCACCATGGTCTTCTCGATGCTCGATGCGCTAAGCATCGAGGACGGGCAACGGGTGCTTGAGATCGGCACAGGGACCGGCTGGAATGCCGCCCTTCTGTCTCACCGGGTCGGCGCTGAGAACGTCGTCACCGTGGAAGTGGATAAGAACAGCGCGAGCGAAGCGCGAAAGCGCCTGAACTCCGCTGGCTATAACCCGGTCTCAATCATCGGGGACGGGGGCGAGGGTTACCCCGAGGGTGCCCCGTATGACCGCGTGATCGCCACGGCTTCCATCGGGCGTGTTCCCCTCCAATGGATCGCGCAGACGAAACCGGGCGGGATCATCGTTGCCCCGTGGGGACCGACATACGGCGGAGAGGCCGTTGCCCGACTCGCTGTAACCGGTGACGGCAGCGCATCCGGCAAGTTCGTCGGATCCTCGGCATTCATGCGGCTCCGGGCTCAGCGTGTCCAGCGGACCCATGTCCGGGAATACCTCGGTGGTCAGAAGTGGCCAGCGGACGGGCGGCGCAGTATGACCAGCCTTTCCCCGGATTCAGTGGGGGACTGGCACGTCATGTTCGCAATCGGCGTTCAAGTGCCCGAGGCGTTCCCGTGGATGGAGTCATACGACGACGGCTCTTACACGCTGTGGCTCCGGGACACGGCCGTCACGTCGTGGGCTACCGCCGACTTCGTACCAGGGCACGAGGAATTCGACGTCTACCAGTCAGGACCCCGGAATCTCTGGGACGAGGTGGTGAAGGCTTACCGCTGGTGGGACGAGCAAGACCGACCAGGGTTCAAACGGTTCGGCCTTACCGTGGACGGCAACGGACAACAAGTCTGGCTTGACCAGCCAGACAACCCCGTAGGCCCGAGGCGTATGTAAGGGGCCCGAGCGCCCCTACGTTGGCCCCGCCCGCCGCTTCTCCTATGGCGTGCGGGCGGGGCAGGCAAAACCAGGGCGTGACTCGTACCCCACGGCATAGGTTGAGTCAGCACCGCAAGCGCACCGCGCTTGCCCTACCGAAAGGGTGCGCATGAAGCGAATCGTTGCCCGAGTATGGAAACTCATTCGCGGCCCCCTGCAATGGCGCGTTCTGTGGCTCGCACATGCCAAATTCATGATTGGCGTGACCGGCGTGGTACGGAACGAAGCGGGTGAAGTCTTGCTTCTCAAACACCGCATGTGGCCCGCCGACCGGCCATGGGGGCTGCCCACCGGTTACGCAGTCAAGAGCGAGGAATTCCCGAAGACCATCGTTCGGGAAGTTCGAGAAGAAACCGGCCTTGAAGTTGTGCCGGGACGACTGGTTCAGGTAACCAGCGGCTACAAGCTCCGCGTGGAAATCGCCTACGAAGCGCTTCACGTGGGTGGAACTCTCAAGCTCGACGGCTTCGAGATTCTGGAGGCGAAATGGTTCAGCCCGGATGCGCTCCCCGAGGGGATGCAAGAGAGCCACATCCAGCTCATCAAGTCGGGCAGCCTGACTTAACGGAGCTGGCCCCGAACGAGTCGGTGAACGGCGCTAGGGCAATGGCAGGACTCGCGGCCATGCGTGCCGACGCGTCGTCGCTCACTGGAAAACACCCCGCCCATGTGTTCCGACCCCTGTCAGAAGTGCTCACCCGGTGGGCGGCTGACGGAATCGACACCACGCCGTTTCACGCCGGAGTTGAGAACACCAAACGCCGGTACGCCGCTTACGGGCTGGCGAAGATGCTGCCGCTCAACCGTGTGTTGGTCGGCTGCGAATCCTCGCGGGTCGGTGCGTTCGGCGGATTCCACCACCCGGACCAGGGATATCGGCACCTTCAAATGGTGGCCGTCATCACCATGTACGGACCGATGGAACGCCGGAGCCCCGAGCGTCCCGCGCTCGCACTTCTCGACCTGCTTCGGGCGTACGCCCACGACTGTCTTCACTACGGATCGCGTCGGCGGTACGTGGAAGTGGGAGGCGTACCGGTCCGAACTCAGTACGGAATCAACTACCGCCGTACAAGCGGTCAGTCCTACTCGGCTGCCGACCAGCACGGTAGCCAGCACACGCGGAATCTCGGAGTCGTGATGGAAGGAGCGTGCGACAAAGAGGCGCGCGCCATCACCCGACAGACGGCAGAACGGTTCGGCGTGACGGAGCCCTCAGACGTTCTCGGCTCGCTCGCGTTCCGGGACGTGACGGGGACGCTAACCGAAGAGGACGCCGGGCGCGTGGTGGGCGTGCTGGGAAGTGAAGAGCAGACGCGATACGCAACGGCACTCAGCCGCTACGAGAGGGGCGTCAACAGGCGTTACCGGCACTTCCTTGCGGAGTTCGCCCCAGAGGAAGAGAGCGAGTGCCACGCGCGCCTTCTCGCGGCCATCATCAGCGGGGACGTGGCCGAGCTGGGCCGGTGGCTGGACGACAGACACGGCCCCGGTAGCTTCATGGGCCTGTTCCGAACGCCGGGGTACTTCGATCCCGGCCTGACCGCCTGAGCGGTCCCTCAGCGGCCCCGTCCGTGTGCTGCCCCCGTGGCGCATGGGCGGGGCCTCAAAACGTCGTACAGAAGCTCTGTGGGACCTGTAGCGAACTCTGGCAGTGCCCTTACCGAGGCGCGCAGTATGCTCACTTGCTAGGTAGTGCTCCGTTGGTCCACGCCCAGAAAACGCCGAAGAAGACGAACAGATAGCCGAGGATGCCCTCGCTGACATGTCCCTCGGCGAGCGCGTGCACCAGCTGGATCCCGGCCTGTCCGACGGCCACGACGAAGCACAGGTCGAAGAACAGCTCCAGGGGCGTGGCGGCGCGGTGCTCCTCGTCCCGGCTGCGCGCACGCATACGGCGCACGGGCCTGAACCGGTCGTCTGCTGCCGATGTGGGTGTGGACGTCATAGGTCCAGCACAGCAGAAAGGGCTGAGTTCGCACCCTTGCCCGCCGCCCTCCTCACGTGGCGCCGAGGCCGCGGCCGCACCCGCTCGTCATGGCCATGGCGGCAGCTTGGCTCGTGCCCGGCATATGCTGGGCGTATGAGCACCGCCCCCACCTCCGGAGCGCGCGATGCGGATGAGCCCGGGCCCGAGCCCCGCCCCGCAGCGGCGCTGATCTTCGATGATCCGCTGGACCAGCAGTCCTCCGACGACACGGACCGTGGATGGGGCGAGCGGCCTTCGGTGCCGGGCGCCGGCAGTGCCGCGGATCTCGCCCGCTTCCTCGACGAGAAGCCCCCGCACCACCTCTGAGCCCTCAGCACAGCACCACCGCCAGGCGTGATGTCGTACCGGCGCCGGCCAGTGCCGACGCGACTGGGCGGGGGACCGACAGGACCACCAGCGCCCCGCCGTCCGGCTGCGCCCCTTCAGGCCGCGGAACCCGCAGCACCCGTGCGCCGGTCGCGATGACACGGGCGGCAGCGTCAGGAGGGGCACCCGCCCCGAAGCCGGGGGAACCGGCTGCGGCGATCACGTCGACCCGGTCTCCCGGCCGCAGCAGCCGCACGGTCTCCGCGTCCGCGATGCGCACGGGGGCGGAGACGACCTCCACCCGAGGCGGTGGGTGCGCCGGCTTCCGCGCGGCCGCGCCCGCGTGAGGCGGCTGCGCGACAGCAGCGCCGAGACCCTCGGGACCCCAGGCCGCCAGCGTCGCCGCGGTCACCGCGAGCCCGGCGGCCAGTGCACGCCGCCGTCGGCGCAGCGCACGCCCCAGCCGTGCTCGCTGCCACCCGGTCCGCACGCACAGCGGCGCGAAGCGCGGCATTCCCAGCGGCTCCGGGGCCGGTGAGGACGGCGGCAGGGCCGGATGTCCCTGCCCGACCTGACGCTCGACCTGATGCCCGGGCTGACGCGCGTGCTGGTGCCGGCGCGTGTCCGGGCCGCGCGAGAAGTCCCGTTCCCACGGGACTTCGTGCTCCTGGCGAGAAAGCAGCGACATCTTCGGACCGCCCTTCGTGAGGTGCCGCGGAGCCGTTCCGCAGGCACCTCACGATCCCCGCTCCGCCGCCGTCCTGCCCGGGCCTGTGGAGCAGTCGCCGCTTGTGGAAAACTCGCTCACCCCGCGGAGTGAACGCGGGGTGAGCGGGGGGATCGTCAGGGGAGTTCTATGCCGGTGTCCAGCCCGTCCAGAGCCTTCGAGCACAGGCAGGCACGCTCCCCGGTCGTCTGGAGCCCGGCCACCGCGTCGAAGACGATTCCGCGCAGCCGGTCCACGTTCGCGGCGAAGACCTTCATGACTTCGCCGTGCGAGACCCCGTCGCCCGTCTCGGCGCCCGCGTCGAGGTCCGTCACGAGGGCCATCGACGTGTAGCAGAGCTCCAGCTCACGGGCGAGCGCCGCTTCCGGGTGGCCGGTCATGCCGACCACGGACCAGCCCATCGCCGCATGCCAGCGCGACTCGGCGCGCGTACCGAAGCGCGGACCCTCGACCACCACCAGCGTTCCGCCGTCGACAGGCTCCCAGTCTCGCCCGCGGGCCGCCGCGAGGGTCACTTTCCGTCCTTCGGGGCAGTACGGGTCCGCCAGGGACACATGGACCACGTTGGGCGCCGAGCCTCCTGCCAGCGGCTCGCCGTCGTAGTACGTGTCGTGACGTGACTTCGTCCGGTCCACAAGCTGGTCCGGGACGAGCAGTGTGCCCGGCCCGTACTCGGTCCGCAGGCCGCCCACCGCGCAGGGCGCCAGCACCTGCCGGACCCCGACGGAGCGCAGGGCCCACAGGTTGGCCCGGAAGTTGATGCGGTGGGGCGGCAGGTGATGGCCGCGCCCGTGCCGGGGGAGGAAGGCGACGCGCCGTCCGGCGACCTCACCGAGGAACAGCGAGTCACTGGGGCTGCCGTAGGGAGTCGGTACCTCCACCTCGGTGACGTTCTCCAGGAACGAGTAGAACCCAGAACCCCCGATCACGCCGATCTCGGCGTGAAGGGGTGTCTCGCGGGTGGTCTCGCGCTGTGTGTCCTCTGCGTTGGCCATGGCGATCACAGTAGCCGTGCGGTGAAATGCCGAAGGCCCCGCCCGCTGCGAACGAACGTTCGGCAAACGGATGGGGCCTTGGAATGACCGTCGGCTGTGCGGCGCCTACGCGGCGGACGATCCGCTGGAAGCGGTCGTGCTGCTGGAGCTGCTGGAACTGCCGGAGTTGCTCGAGCTGCTGGAACTGCCGGAGTCGCTGGACGAGCTCGACGATGCGGGCTTCGCGTCCGACGACGACTTCGCGGACGGCGCGGGCGAGCTGCTCGACGACGAACCGCGACTGTCGTTGCGGTAGAAGCCGGAGCCCTTGAACACGATGCCGACCGCCGAGAACACCTTCTTCAGGCGGCCCTTGCAGTTCGGGCACTCCGTCAGGGCGTCATCGGTGAACTTCTGCACCGCCTCGAGGCCCTCGCCGCACTCGGTGCACTGGTACTGGTAGGTCGGCACTTGTCTTCCTCCTGGCACTCACACTCAATGAGTGCTAACGACGATCCATAGTGACGTATTCCGCCGGATCAGTCCACTGCCACGGGCACGCGGTGACCGACACCACGTGCGACGGTCCGGCTGTGCGCCTGCGGAACGAGCCGCGAACGCAGTGCCACCAGGGTGATCAGCGCGAGTGCCGTGCCCACCAGAGGCACCAGGAACGAGGTGCCCGAACCGAACGCGTCCGCAAGACGCCCCGCGACCGTCACCGCGGCAGCCTGCCCGAGGGCCACCGCACCGGTCAGCCACGTGAACGCCTCGGTACGGGCAGAGGCCGGCACGAGCGGTTCGACGAGTGTGAAGCCGGCGATCAGCGCGGGCGCGATGCACAGGCCGACGAACAGGCCGAGCACGCCGAGGGTGACGATGGAGTCGGCCGTCCACAGCAGGGACGCGGCGGCCGTCAGTCCCAGGTACCCGAGCACCAGCCGGCGTCGCGGGCCGGACTTCCAGGCGATGGCGCCCACGGCGACGCCGGCCAGCATGTTGCCGGCCGCGAACATCCCGTACAGCAGTCCACTGATCCCAGGCTGCCCGATCTCCTCTGTGAAGGCGGCGAGCGAAACCTGCATTCCGCCGAAGACGGAGCCGATCCCGAGGAACGTCACGGCGAGCACCCGCACGCCCGGCACGGACAGTGCCGAGGTGCGCTGCACCCGCTCGTGGGCGTCCGGGCGGCCGAACGGCGGCTGGGTGCGGCGCTGGGCCGCGAAGAGCAATCCGCCGACCAGGGTGAGAGCGGCCTCGGTGAACAGACCGGCAGCGGGGTGTACGCCGGTGCACAGGGCCGTGGCCAGCACCGGTCCGACCACGAAGGTGAACTCGTCCGTGACGGACTCGAACGCCGCCGCCGTCGGCATCAGACGCGAGCCGCCGAGCTTCGCCGCCCAGCGGGCCCGCACCATCGGGCTGACCTGGGGCACCGACGCACCAGTGGGCACGGCTGCCGCGAACAGCGCCCACAGGGGTGCGTCCGCCAGTGCCAGAGCGGTCAGCGCCACGCCGGAGACGGCGTGCACGGCCACGCCGGGCAGCAGTACGGTGCGCTGGCCGAAGCGGTCGGCGAGCTTGCCGCTCTGGGGTGCGAACAGCGCCATCGCGACGCCGGTGACGGCGGCCACGGCCCCGGCGGTGCCGTACGAGCCGGTGGTGTGCTGGACCAGCAGCACGATGCTGATCGTGAGCATCGCGAAGGGCTGCCGGGCTGCGAATCCGGGAAGCAGGAATGTCCAGGCTCCGGGGGTGCGGAGCAGCTGCCCGTAACCGGGGCGCTTGTCAGGAGCGACCGTGGACTCCACGGTCCTTGCCTTTCTGCCGCCTGGTAGCGCCCACCCGGGATGCCGGGAGGAGGCCGAGAGCTGTCCTCTTGCGCGTAACTGCGGTAGATACCGGTGTCCGCTGAAGGGAAGATCGGCCGCCATACGGTCGCGCCAGCTCTGCGTCAGGCAGAGTTGGTCGTGCTGTGTGCCTTCATGGTACAGGGGCGAGGAGGGATCTTCCTCTGAAATGTGCGAGGACTGTGACGGTTCCCTGGGATTGCCCGGGGCGTCGGCCGGGAGGCCGGGCCTTCCATGGGTGGCTCGGCCTCAGAGGGACCCGGGAACGGCCGCGCAGGGGAAGCCGAGCCTCAACGGCGGCCCGGCCCTGAGCCTCCGCGCCCGGTCCCCAGCCAGCCGGCCAGTTTTCCGCCCTGCCCGACCGCCCGTAGCCGCGCCTCCGTCGCATCCCGCACCGGGTCCGTCGCCACCACCAGCAGCTCGTCCCCGCGGCGCAGCACGGTGGACGGCATCGGTACGAAGCTCTTGCCCTCGCGCACGACGAGGGTGACGGCGGCACCCGCGGGCAGCCTGAGCTCGGCGACCTCGACACCGTGCATCCGCGACTTCGCCGGGATCGCGACGGACAGCAGATGCCCGCGCAGCCGCTCCAGGGGCGCCGACTCGATGCCGAGGTCGGCCGCCTCGCTCCCGTCGCCGAGCCTCAGGGCCTTCGCCAGCCAGGGCAGTGTCGGCCCCTGCACCAGGGTGTAGACGACGACGAGCACGAAGACGATGTTGAAGATCCGCCTGCTGTACTCGATCTCGTAGACCATCGGGATGGTCGCCAGGATGATGGGGACCGCTCCGCGCAGACCGGCCCATGACATCAGCGCCTTCTCCTGCCAGGCGATCCTGAACGGGAGCAGGCTGAGGAACACCGACATCGGCCTTGCCACCATGGTCAGGACCAGGCCGATGGTGACGGCCGTCCAGAAGTCGTGCACGAGCTCGTGCGGTGTCACCAGCAGGCCGAGCAGGACGAACATGCCGATCTGGGCGAGCCAGCCGAGGCCCTCGGCGAAGCCCCGGGTGGCGGGCCAGTGCGGGAGCTTCGAGTTGCCGAGCACCACAGCGGCCAGGTAGACGGCGAGGAACCCGCTGCCGTGGGCGATGGCGCCCGCCGCGTACGCCGTCACGGCGATCGCCATGACGGCGATCGGGTAGAGGCCGGAGGCGGGCAGAGCCACATGGCGCAGGGCGTAGGCGCCCAGGAAGCCCATGGCGAGGCCGATGGCGGCGCCGATCGCCAGTTCGAGCATGATCTTGCCGATGAGGACGTACCAGTCCTCCACCGGACCGGCCGTCGAGAAGGCCACGACAAGGATGACGACCGGGGCGTCGTTGAAACCCGACTCGGCTTCCAGCGTGCCCGTGATGCGCGAGGGCAGTGGCACCTTGCGCAGCACGGAGAAGACCGCGGCGGCGTCCGTGGAGGAGACGACCGCGCCGATGATGAGAGCCTGGCGCCACTCCAGCCCGACCAGATAGTGCGCACCGGCCGCGGTGATGCCCACGCTCACCGCCACGCCGACGAGCGACAGTGAAGCCGCCGCGGGCAGTGCCGGTTTGACCTCCTTCCACTTGGTGCCCAGGCCACCCTCGGCCAGGATCACCACGAGTGCGGCATAGCCGATCACCTGCGTCAGTTCGGCGTTGTCGAACTTGACGTGGAAAAACCCGTCCTGCCCTATGGCGATCCCGATGCCCAGGTACAGCAGCAGGCTCGGCAGCCCGCTCCGGGACGAGACACGCACCGCCGCGACGGCGATGAGCAGGACGAGCGAGCAGATGAGCAGGAGTTCATTGAGCTGGTGGACAGTCAGTGGCCGATCCTTCCCCTCATGTCTGCCGCGCCGGAACGTTCCTCCGGGGCGACACCTCGCCAGACACTTCGTTACCTTACCTAATCGTTAACGCTTTCTTGACGCTTCGGTGATCGATTGGATCGCCAGTTCGATAGCTGCGATCTTGTGGCGATGTCGATATGGCGTTACTGATACCGCGTCCGGGCGGGTTTCGCGCTGCGCCTATGGTTGCTCCAGCACTCACCTGGACCACCCTGCCCCTCGAAGGACAGCGATGCCCTCCTCAACAGCCGCCCCCGAGGCAGCCGCCCCGGCGGTCGAAGCGCCCGTTAAGAAGAAGGGGCGACGCGCCCGTCTGATCGTGATCGTGCTGGTGCTGGCGCTGATCGGGACCGTCGGCTGGGGCTCGTACTGGGGCCTGAGCACGGTACGCGCCTCGTTCCCGCAGACGACCGGGACGATCGAGCTCCCCGGTCTGTCGGGCCGTGTCGAGGTGAAGCGGGACGGCAACGGGATCCCGCAGATCTACGCGAACAGCGACGAGGACCTGTTCCGCGCACAGGGATACGTACACGCCCAGGACCGCTTCTGGGAGATGGACGTCCGCCGCCATGTGACCGCCGGTCGGCTCTCCGAGATGTTCGGCTCCGGCCAGGTCGACACGGACGCCTACCTGCGGACTCTCGGCTGGCGCAGGGTGGCCCAGCAGGAGTACGACAACGTCCTGTCGAAGGAGACCAAGGAGTACCTCCAGGCGTACGCCGACGGGGTCAACGCCTATCTCGCCGGGCGGGAGAACGACGACATCTCGGTCGAGTACGCCGCGCTCGGCTTCACGAACGACTACAAGCCGGAGAAGTGGTCACCGGTCGACTCGGTGGCCTGGCTCAAGGCGATGGCCTGGGACCTGCGCGGCAACATGCAGGACGAGATCGACCGGTCGCTGATGAGCAGCAGGCTGAGCGCTCAGCAGATCAAGGAGCTCTACCCGGACTATCCGTACGAGCTGCATCAGCCGATCGTCCAGGGCGGGGCCGTCGACAGCGGGAAGTGGGACCCGAAGGCGGACCCGGCTTCCCGGCAGCAGTCCTCGCAGTCGGACGGCAACGGCGGCAACGCCGGGAACAGCGGAAGCAACGGGACCGGCGCCGATGCCTCGGCCGCGACCGGAGACGGCGCCCCGGGTTCGTCCCAGGGCACGCAGTCGCAGATGAACGCGATCGCTTCGCTCTCGTCCCTCTCCCGGGTCGCCGACTCCCTCGACAAGGTCCCGACCCCGCTCGGCCCCAACGGCAACGGCATCGGCTCCAACTCCTGGGTCGTCTCCGGCGACCTCACCACCACCGGCAAGCCGCTGCTCGCCAACGACCCGCACCTCGCGCCGCAGCTGCCCTCGCTCTGGTCCCAGATGGGGCTGCACTGCCGGGCGGTCTCGGACGACTGCACCTTCGATGTCGCCGGCTACACCTTCTCGGGCATGCCGGGCGTGATCATCGGACACAACCAGGACATCGCCTGGGGCTTCACCAACCTCGGCGCCGACGTCACCGACCTCTACCTGGAGCGCGTCACCGAGCGGGGTTACACCTCCGGCAGCAAGGTCAAGCCGTTCACGACCCGCGAGGAGACCATCAAGGTCGCGGGCGGGCAGAGCCACACGATCCTGGTCCGCGAGACCCAGCACGGTCCGCTGATCTCCGACCGCAGCGAGGAGCTCGAGACGGTCGGCGAGCGTGCCCCCATCAAGGGCGCCGCCCCGGACCGTGGTGAGGGCTATGCGGTGGCGCTGAAGTGGACCGCGCTGAGTCCGGGCAAGTCCATGGACGCGGTCTTCAGGATCAACCGCGCCAAGGACTGGAAGGGCTTCAGGGCCGCGGCCAAGGACTTCGAGGTTCCGTCCCAGAACCTGATCTACGCCGACACCAAGGGCCACATCGGCTACCAGGCACCCGGCAGGATCCCCGTACGCTCCAAGAAGTACGACGGCTCGATGCCGACGCCCGGCTGGGATCCGACGTCCGACTGGAAGGGCTACATCCCCTTCGACGAGCTGCCGTACGAGTACGACCCTCAGCGCGGCTACATCGTGACCGCCAACCAGTCCGTCGTGGACGCCAGGAAGTACCCGTACCCGATCACATCGGACTACGGCTACGGCTCCCGCAGTCAGCGGATCAACGACCTCATCGAGTCGAAGATCAAGGACGGCGGGAAGATCTCGACGGATGACATGCGCACCATGCAGATGGACAACAGCAGCGAGATCGCCAGGTTGCTGACCCCTTATCTGCTGAAGGTCGATGTGTCCGACCCCTATGTGCGCGAGGCCCAGAAGCTTCTTGAGGGCTGGGACTACACACAGGAGCCGGACTCGGGGGCCGCCGCGTACTTCAACGCGGTCTGGCGCAACCTCCTCAAGCTGGCCTTCGGCAACAAGCTGCCCAAGGAGCTCAGGGTCAAGGACGAGTGCCTCAACGTCCGCCCCGCCGACAGCACGGGCCCGGTCGACGACCTGAGCCGCCTGGTACGCGAGTGCGGGCAGCGCGAGGCCTCGTCGGCCCAGCCGGACGGCGGTGACCGCTGGTACGAGGTGGTACGCGGGCTGCTGAAGAACGAGGCCAGCGAGTGGTGGCAGACCCCGCCGAACCGCCAGGAGACCGCCACCGCGACCCGTGACCAGCTGCTGGCGCGGGCGCTGGACGACGCCCGCTGGGAGCTCACGGCCAAGCTCGGCAAGGACGTCTCCAGCTGGAACTGGGGCCGGCTGCACCAGCTGACCCTGAAGAACCAGACCCTCGGCACCAGCGGCCCGGGCTTCTTGCAGTGGATGCTCAACCGTGGGCCGTGGAACCTCGGCGGCGGCGAGGCCGCGGTCAACGCGACCGGTTGGAACGCGGCGGGCGGCTACGAGGTGATCTGGGTGCCGTCGATGCGGATGATCGTCAACGTCGGAGACTGGGACAAGTCCCGCTGGATCAATCTGGCCGGCGCCTCCGGGCACGCGTATCACACGCACTACACCGACCAGACGGAGAAGTGGGCCAGGGGCGAGCTCCTGGACTGGGCCTACGGGGAGCAGGCGGTCGCCGCGAAGACGGAGGACACGCTGACCCTGAGTCCGTGACCGGCAGGCGCTGACCGGGCAGGCCGCTGAGATCGCTCAGGCCGCTCAGACTGCGAACCTGCGGACGCCCTCCGGCGTCACCACCGCGTGTACGGGGTGGTCGTGCGGTTCCTCCGGGACCCGCGCGACCACCTCGTTCGCGTAGAGGAGCACGACGAGGGCCGGGCGGGCGGACCCGGCTTCGAGCCGGGCGAGGACACGGTCGTACGAGCCCCCACCGCGGCCGAGGCGCAGGCCCCGCTCGTCGACCGCGAGCCCGGGCAGCAGCACGGCCTGCGCATCGAGGACGGCCTCGGGTCCGAGTCGCGGGCCGTCCGGTTCCAGTAGCCCGCGCCCGGCGGCCGCCAGCCGGTCCGCGCCTTCGTACTCCGCCCAGTCGAGGTCGTTGTCGGCCATCAGCACGGGGAGCAGCACGCGTACGCCCCTCGCGCGCAGAGCGTCGAGCAGCGCGCGGGTGCCGGGCTCGCGCCCCACCGACACATAGGCGGCCACGGTGCGGGCGGAGGTGAGCTCCGGGAGTTCGAGCGCGTGCCGGGCGAGAACCGCCGCGGCTTCCACGGCATCCTCGGCGGCCAGCAGGCGCCGGGCGCCGAGCAGTTCACGACGCAGAGCCTCTTTCGCGCTCTTTCCGGACAGGTCGGACGGATCGCCTTCCACAGCAGCCTCGCAAACCTCAGTCAATGCGCCTTTATGAGAGGAAAGTTAACCGGAGGCTCATCCTGCTCCCAAAGCCACCCGATAGGGTGCTCCGCATGACTGAGTCGCACAGGAACAGCCCCAGGATCAGCAAGGCTGTCATCCCCGCCGCGGGCCTGGGAACCCGGTTCCTGCCCGCGACAAAGGCCACTCCCAAGGAGATGCTGCCTGTAGTCGACAAGCCCGCCATCCAGTACGTCGTCGAGGAGGCGGTGGGCGCCGGCCTGTCGGACGTCCTCATGGTCACCGGCCGGAACAAGCGGCCCCTCGAGGACCACTTCGACCGCAACTACGAGCTGGAGGAGGCGCTGCGGCGCAAGGGCGACGCCCAGCGTCTCGGCAAGGTGCAGGAGTCCAGCGACCTCGCCACGATGCACTATGTGCGCCAGGGTGACCCCAGGGGCCTCGGCCACGCCGTGCTGTGCGCGGCGCCGCACGTGGGGGACCAGCCTTTCGCCGTACTGCTGGGTGACGACCTGATCGACCCGCGCGACCCGCTGCTGTCGCGCATGGTCGACATCCAGGAGCGTGAAGGCGGCAGCGTCATCGCTCTCATGGAGGTCGAGCCGTCCCAGATCGGGCTCTACGGCTGCGCCGCCATCGAGCCCACCGGTGAAGCGGACGTGGTCCGGGTCACGGGTCTGGTCGAGAAGCCCGACCCGGCCGAGGCGCCGAGCAACTACGCGGTCATCGGCCGCTATGTCCTCGACCCCGCGATCTTCGAGATACTCCGGAAGACCGAGCCGGGCCGCGGTGGCGAGATCCAGCTGACCGACGCGCTCCAGAAGCTCGCCGTCGACGAGAAGGTCGGCGGCCCCGTGCACGGCGTCGTGTTCAAGGGCCGGCGCTACGACACCGGCGACCGCGGCGACTACCTGCGTGCCATTGTCAGACTCGCGTGCGAACGTGAAGACCTGGGACCGGACTTCCGGGCCTGGCTCCGCCGTTACGTCACCGAGGAGATGTAGCACTTTGAGCAGTACGGCAATTCCGTCCGCAGGCCAGGGTGGCGGCCGCAAGGACCGTACGGACGCACACGCTGCCGCGGTGTGGTCAGTGGACGAGCACCTGGAGGACATCCTCGCCACGGTCCGCCCGCTGGAACCGATCGAGCTGCAACTGCTCGACGCCCAGGGCTGCGTCCTGGTCGAGGACGTGACCGTACCCGTCGACCTGCCGCCCTTCGACAACAGCTCGATGGACGGCTACGCGGTCCGGGTGGCCGATATCGCGGGCGCGAGCGAGGAGTTCCCCGCGGTCCTCACGGTCATCGGGGACGTGGCCGCGGGCAGCGGCGGGCTGAGCGGCGGTGGCGAAGTGGGCCCGGGGCAGGCGGCCCGCATCATGACCGGTGCGCCGCTGCCGCCCGGCGCCGAGACCGTCGTACCGGTCGAGTGGACCGACGGGGGCGGCGGCGAAGGTGCCGCCACGGCCATGCGCCCGGCCGGGCACGCTCCCGAAGGTGCGAGCGGCGAGGTCAGAGTCCACCGGCCCGCGGGCCCACGGGCCCACGTCAGGGCCCGCGGCAGCGATGTGCGCTCCGGCGACCTCGCCCTGGCGGCCGGCATGGTTCTCGGCCCTCCGCAGATCGGCCTGCTCGCCGCGATCGGCCGAGGCACCGTCCGGGTGCGCCCCCGTCCGCGCGTGGTCGTGCTCTCCACGGGCAGTGAGCTGGTCCAGCCGGGGGAGGAGCTGAGCGAGGCCAAGATCTACGACTCCAACAGTTTCGCTCTGACCGCGGCGGCCAGGGACGCGGGGGCCATCGCCTATCGCGTCGGAGCGGTCACCGACGACGCCGCCGAGCTGCGCGCCACCATCGAGGACCAGCTGGTCCGCGCCGATCTGATGGTCACCACCGGTGGGGTCAGCGTCGGCGCGTACGACGTCGTCAAGGAGGCGCTCTCGACGGTCGGCGACACGCACGGCGAGACCGCCGACGCGGAAGAGGAGCGCGGCACGGAGAAGCAGGCCACGGGGGTGAGCTTCCGTACGCTCGCCATGCAGCCGGGTAAACCGCAGGGCTTCGGCCCGATCGGTCCCGACCGCACCCCTCTGCTGGCGCTGCCGGGCAACCCGGTCTCGTCGTATGTGTCCTTCGAGCTGTTCGTACGCCCCGCCATTCGCGCCCTGATGGGTCTGAAGGACGTCCACCGCCCGCAGGTGCGCGCCGAGCTGCGTGCCGACAAGGCGCTGTTCTCTCCTGCCGGCAAGCGCCAGTTCCTGCGAGGTGCCTACGATGCGGAGAAGGGCACCGTCACCCCGGTCGGCGGCAGCGGATCCCATCTGGTCGCGGCCCTCGCTCAAGCCGACTCGCTCATCGTGGTCCCCGAGGCCGTCACCTCCCTTGAGCCGGGCACCGAGACGGAGGTGATCCTGCTCGGCTGAGCGCCCCGCCGTGGCGGTACGGTGTCTCACCACACAGTGACCGGGAGCCACAGCAATGAGTGCGCAGCAAGGACTCACCCACATCGACGAGGCGGGGGCGGCCCGCATGGTCGATGTCTCCGAGAAGGACGTCACCGCGCGCACCGCACGCGCGAGCGGCCGGGTCCTCGTCTCGCCACGCGTCGTCGAGCTGCTGCGCGGCGAGGGCGTGCCCAAGGGTGACGCCCTGGCCACCGCCCGTATCGCGGGCATCATGGGCGCCAAGCGCACTCCTGAGCTGATCCCGCTGTGCCATCCGCTTGCGCTCTCCGGTGTGAAGCTGGATCTCGCTGTGGCCGACGACGCCGTGGAGATCCGGGCGACCGTGAAGACCACGGACCGGACGGGGGTCGAGATGGAGGCCCTGACAGCGGTCTCGGTCGCGGCGCTGACCGTCGTCGACATGGTCAAGGCCGTGGACAAGGCCGCGGTCATCACCGATGTACGGGTCGAGGAGAAGACCGGCGGCAAGTCGGGAGACTGGTCGCGCCCGGAGGTCGCTGGGGAGGACGGACGGTGAGCCCCGGCGCCCGCCGGTATCGCGCCCTGGTCGTGACCGCGTCGAACCGCGCCTCCGCCGGTGTGTACGAGGACAAGGGCGGTCCCCTGCTCGTCGAGGGGCTCGTCGCGATGGGCTTCGAGGCCGACGGCCCCAGGGTCGTTCCCGACGGCGACCCGGTCGAGACCGCCCTCCGCGAAGGTGTCGCCGCGGCGTACGACGTCATCCTCACCACCGGGGGCACGGGCGTCTCACCGACCGACCGGACTCCTGACGCCACCCGCCGGGTGCTGGACTACGAGATCCCCGGCATTCCGGAGGCCATCCGGGCCCATGGGCTGGCCAAAGTCCCCACGGCGGCACTCTCCCGCGGCCTCGCCGGTGTCGCGGGCGGCCGGACCCTGATCGTCAACCTGCCGGGATCGGCGGGCGGGGTACGGGACGGGCTCGACGTCCTCGCCCGGATCCTGCCGCATGCCGTGGACCAGATCCACGGCGGCGACCACCCGAGAACCTCGGGCCACCCCGGGAGCTCGCTCTGAACACCCACAGCTGGCCCGTGGTTCTGACGGACGGTGATGTCACCCTCCGCCCGATAAAGCTGCGCGACCAGCGTGCCTGGCGCGAGGTGAACCAGCGCAACCGGGACTGGCTGCGCCCCTGGGAGGCGACGATCCCGCCCCCGGCCCCGGGTGCGCCCATGGCGCAGCGCCCCACCTACCGACAGATGGTCCGCCATCTGCGGGCCGAGGCCCACTCCGGCCGGATGCTGCCCTTCGTGGTCGAGTACCAGGGACGGCTGGTCGGACAGCTGACGGTGGCCGGGATCACCTGGGGTTCGATGTGCTCGGGCCACGTGGGCTACTGGGTCGACCGTGATGTCGCCGGACGCGGGGTCATGCCGACGGCCGTCGCGCTCGCCGTCGACCACTGCTTCCGCGCGGTCGGGCTGCACCGTATCGAGGTGTGTATCCGGCCCGAGAACGGTCCGAGCCGCAGGGTCGTCGAGAAACTCGGATTCCGGGAAGAGGGCCTGCGGCCCCGCTATCTCCATATCGACGGCGCGTGGCGGGACCATCTGGTCTTCGCGCTCACCGCCGAGGAGGTACCGGAGGGACTGCTGCGCCGCTGGCACCAGGGACGCGGAGCCCGACGCGAGAAATGAAAAAGGTGTTCGAATTTATGTACGACTCGATCGTCAGGCGATCCTAAGAATCACAAAAAAAGTCAGTGATATCAGCCAGATCGTGCGACACACCGGGCCAATTGGCCGATGCCGTCGCGCGAACCCCTCTACGGTGTGAGGCGTGAGCAGCAGCGGCCTCATCTACGCAGTCATCGTCGGGGCCTGGGCCGCCTACTTGGTGCCCATGTGGCTCCGCAGGCAGGACGAGCTCAACGAGGCCCGTCCGACGGAACGCTTCAGCACCGCCATCCGGCTCCTTTCCGGCCGGGCAGGTATGGAGCGCCGGTACGCCAAGGAGCTGCGCGAGCGCACCGCGGAGGACGAGGCGGTTGCCGACGCCGATCCGGACGCCGGGACGGAACCACCGAGTTCCGTCGACGTCCGGTCCTTCGCCGCGCCCCCGGCCCGTACCGAGGCGCGCATCCGGCCCCCTGCGCGTGGACCGCGCCCCAACGGGGCGGCCGCAGCGCGGGCCCGGCGCTCGAAGGCGCTTGCGCGCCGTAGGCGCACCACGGTGCTGCTCTTCTTCGCCTTCACTCTCGGCGCGATCGTCGCCGCGGTCGGAGGGCTCCACTTCCTGTGGGCACCGGCAGCCCCGGCGATCCTGCTCAGCGCCTACATCGCGCATCTGCGGGCGCAGGAGCGCCGCCGGTTCGTCTACGTCATGGACCGGCGCCGTGCCGAGGCAGCCGCACAGCGCCTGCGGGAGAAGGGCGCCCGTATCCGGCAGCCCGCCGCTGTGGAAGCGGACGAGCAGACCGAGGCGCACCCCGCCCCGGAGCCGACCCCGAGGATCTCCCCCCAGGAGGCGGGCCGCCGCGCCCTGGTCGAGCAGACCGACCACGCCGAATGGGTCGACCAGCAGCGCGATCCCGGCCCGGCCCGCGGCGACAGCTGGGACCCGGTCCCGGTGCCCCTTCCCACGTACGTCACCGCCCCGGTGGCTCCCCGCGCAGGCGGCGGCATCGATGTCACGGATCCCGACACCTGGAGCGCGTCCCGCTCCTCCACGGTCGAACCGGCCCCCCCGGCCCCGCCCCGCCAGCGCACCAGCCCACCCTCGCGCCGCACCCGCGACCACGGCCGCACCCCGCTCTTCGACCAGTACGCCGACGACGACCGCCCCCGCGCGGCCAACGAGTGACCTTCACCGAGAAGCCCGGAGCGCCTTGGGAACCGTGCCTCGGGTGACCTGCGAGGAACGGATTTCCAAGCACCCCGATCGGGATGCTAGGGTTTCACTCGTTGCAAGGGCCTGTGGCGCAGACTGGTAGCGCACCTCGTTCGCATCGAGGGGGTCAGGGGTTCAAATCCCCTCAGGTCCACAACAGGTCAAAGCCCCTGCCGGAGAAATCCGGCAGGGGCTTTGTCGTGCCGTACGGCAGTGAAATGCAGCAATGGATCCGCGGCGCGATGCGCGGGTGCATGTCGGGTGTCGCCAGGAGCGAGCCTCAGGTGCTCGCGCGAACCCTTGGTCACGGCACGGATCATTCACGGTCCCACGGACATTCCCGGGCGGGAGTCACCGCGGACCGGGTCGGGAAATGAGGCGAAGGCTGCCGCGAGCCGGTCGCGCAGGGGCGCTGCGCAGGGGTGGGGGGCGCGGCGTGGTGTGATCGTGTAGATGCCGCGGGTCGGGGGGTCGACCAGGCCCACGGTGGTGACGTCGGTCCGTAGCGCGCGGGTCAGCACGCCGGGGATCAGCGCGATGGCATGGCCGGTGGCGACCAGGGCCAGCTTGCCGAGCAGATCGGCCGCGGTGAGGTCTATGCGGGCGCTGACTCCGGCGCGGGCGGCGTGCTGGCGCAGGAGCGCTGCCGAGCCGTCGTTGTCCTCGACCCAGATCTCGTCGGCCAGCCTCCGCATGTGCACAGGACCGCTCCCGGCCTGGGGATGGTCGACGGGCAGTGCGACGACCATGTCGTCAAGCCCGAGGAACCGGCGTTCGACCCGCATGTCGTGGGGCAGCCCTGGTGGTGCGTCGGTGACGACGGCGATGTCGAGATCTCCGGCGATCACGCGCTGGTGCAGTTGGGCGCTCAGTCCGGGAAGCAGGCTCCAGCGGATGGATCCGGTCTGCTTCAGCAGGCCCCGGATGGCCTCGGGGACGACCCCTGCGGCAAGAGAGGGTGTCGCACCGACGGTCAACGGACGGTTGTACGCTCTGCCGCCGGCGTCTCTCGCGGCGCGCACGGCGCGGTCGGCCTCGTTGAGCGTGGCCAGGGCGTGGTGGCGGAACACCTCGCCGGCCGGTGTCGGGCGCACGCCGCGCGCATGGCGCTCCATCAGGGGCACGCCGAGTTGCCGCTCCAGTCCGGCGATCTGGCGGGATACGGCGGACTGCGTGTGATGCAGTTCGGCGGCTGCCGCCGAGAGCGAACCGAGCCGGCAAACCGTCACGAAGGTTCGCCACACCGTCAGTTCCATGGTCTCAGTATGCCTTTTCGATATGCGCGTCCCGCAGGGCTGTCCTGCGGCTTCTGCGCTTGTCGCAGCAGTGGTGATGCACCACGCTGGCGCGTATGACCACTCCAAAGACCATCGCCGTACTCGGCCTGGGGCGGATGGGCACCGCGTTCGCGACCCGGCTGTCCGCGCAGGGCTGGGACGTTGTCGGCTGGACACGTTCCGGGCACAGCTCGGACGGAGTCACCACGACCGGGGACCCGAACGACGCCGTGGCGAAGGCCGACCTCGTACTCCTTGCGTTGTTCGACGGCCCGGCCTGCCGGGAAGTGCTCGACGAGGTCCGTGACTCGTTGCGCACGGACGCGATCGTGCTGAACACCAGCACCATCGCTCCGGCCGAAGCATCCGAGCTGGCACGGGAGTTCGGCTCGTCCTACGTGCACGCTCCCGTGGTCGGCTCGGTGCCGGTTGTCGCCGCCGGAACCCTGTCCATTCTCGCCGCCGCCGAGCAGGACACCCTCGATCGAGCCCGCCCGGTGCTGGCAGCGCTGGGCACCGTGCGACGCGTCGATGACGCGGCCGCCGCCGCCGCACTCAAGCTGGTCGCCAACAGCAGCCTCGCCGGTGCCGTCCTCGCGCTGCGTGAGTCACTGCGCCAGGCCGATGCCCTCGGACTGCCCCGTGCCCAGGTGCTGGACGTCCTCGAGCTGGGTCAGCTCGGAGGGCTGGTGGCGCGCAAGCGAGCTTTCCTCGCCGACCAGCCGGCCGCTGCCGCGGCGGAATTCACGATCGGTGCACTGGCCAAGGACATGGCTCTGCTGGCGGCCGCCTCGGACGCCCCTCTGCGCAGTGCGGCTGATCTGGCCGGCGCTTCTGCCGACCCTGAGGCCGACATCGCCTTTGCGGCCACCGCTCCCGCAGTGGACGACGCCGTGCTCGAGCCGCTCCGCGCCTACATCCGCGGGCATGCGACCGGCGACGCGAGTCATTTCCGCGACGCCTTCCTGCCGACCGCTCACATCGAGGGAATCCGGGAAGGCGCTTTCGTCTCGTGGCCCTTGGACGAGTACTGCGGTCTTCCTGTCTTCCAGGGGAAGCCGGCCTCCGACGAAGCGACGCGCTCCCGCTGTATCGACGCCATTGACGTCCATGAAACGGTCGCGACCGCGACCATGACGCTCCGGCACGGTGCGGACACGTTCACCGACATCTTCCTGCTGGTCCGTGTCGACGACGGCTGGCGCATCGCCAACAAGGCTTATCACCGGCAAACCTGAGCAGACGGGAGCGGTTTACCGCGAGCTCTGTTCTCGCGGTGGATCGGGTGTCCGGGCCGGTGAATGCGGCTTCGGGCCGGCCGGCACGCTGGGGGCCCCGCTCGGACCGACCGGGCGGGGTTTCGGTGTTCAGGGGGTCTTCGCGGACCACGGGTCGTGCGGGGGCTGTGAGGCTGGTGCCGCCTTGGGGGTACTTGGGGGTAGGTGAGGCGGCAGGCTTGTGTCGTCTGGTGAGTTCTAGCCAAGCCCTTGGCAAGTGCAAAGTGGGGCGGGCTAATCTGGCGTCGTGGCCATCGACCCACGCGCCCCCGGTCCCGAGTACCTCGCTTTCTGGAAGGAGCCGCACCTGTGCACGCTGACGACACTGCGTCCGGACGGAAGCCCGCATGTCGTTCCGGTAGGGGTGACCTACGACCCCGCCGCCGGAATCGCCAGGATCGTCACGCGCAAGGCGAGCAGGAAGGTCGCCCATCTCGTGGCCTCCGGGGCGAGGCCCGCGCGGGTCGCGGTCTGCCAGGCGGACCGCGGGCGCTGGGCCACGCTGGAGGGCGTCGCCCGTGTGCGCACCGAGCCGGAGGCCGTCGCCGACGCCGTGGCGCGGTACGCCGAGAGATACGGCCGCACACCGGGTCCTGACCCCGATCGCATACTTGTCGAGATCGCGTTGGACCGTGCCATGGGCAACGTCTGAGGGAATTGTGCGAAGGGTGACGTGGGGTGACGGCGAAGAGGACGCCCGAGGGCGGGCAACTGCTGTACGGGTGCATGGGGCTTGGCGGCACGTGGGCTGCCGAGGCCTACGGCGCCGTGGACATCGCCGCGGCTGAGGCCGCTGTCATGGCCGCGCTCGAAATCGGGATCACCACCTTCGACCACGCCGACATCTACCGGCACGGGAAGGCCGAATCCGTCTTCGGGGAGGTGCTCGCCCGCACCCCGGGGCTGCGTGAGCGGATCGTCATACAGACCAAATGCGGTATCCGGCTCGCCGACGGCGCGAATCCCGGGATCTACGACCTGCGCGGGCAGACCATCGCGCGGCGGGTCGAGGAGAGCCTGAAGCGGCTGCGCACCGATGTCATCGACGTGTTGCTGCTGCACCGGCCGGATCCGCTGGCCGACCCCGACGACATCGCCGAGGCGCTGACGTCACTGCACCGGCAGGGCATGGTGCGGCGGTTCGGGGTGTCCAACATGGGGGCGGCGCAGATCGCCCCGCTCCAGGCGCGCCTGGAAGTGCCCATCGTGGCCAATCAGTTGGAGATGAGTCTGCAGCGCCGCGACTGGCTCGAAGCCGGGGTCGCCGTCAACACATCCGAGGCGGCGGCGAACGGCTTCCCCCTCGGGACGCTCGAATTCTGCCGGGAGCAGGGGATCGAGCTCCAGGCATGGGGCGCGTTGGCGCAGGGACGGTTCACCGGACGCCAGGACAGCCCGCAGGAGCACGCCACCGCGCGCCTCATAGCCTCCCTGGCCGAGGAGAAGGGCACGACGCCGGAGACGATCCTGCTGTGGTGGTTGCAGCGGCACCCCGCGCGGATCGCACCGGTGATCGGCACGGCAAGTCCGGAGCGCATCCGCGCCTGCCGGGGAGCCGTGGGCCGGAGACCCGAGCTCAGTCACGAGGAGTGGTACGCGATCTGGCTGGCGGCACGCGGGGTTCCGCTGCCCTGAGGCAGGAGGGGGAGCCAGACGGACGGGGGAGTCAGACGCTCGCGGGGGAGTTCCCGTGCCCGATGCCACAGGTGCCCGGATCCGGTACAGCCGCCCGCAGTCATGCGCCTCGATCAGCGCGCCCCGTGCCTGGGTGTCCCTGCTTCCCGGGTGCGTGGCGCGCTGAAGAGGACAGCCGTCAGGGAGTCACGTCGCGCGGCGGCTTGCCGTCCAGGTGGTCGATGACGTTCTGGAGCGCTGCCAGGGCGATGCGGACCAGGGTCTCCCGGGTGACGCCGCCGACGTGGGGGGACAGCACCACGTTCGGAGCCTTCAGCAGGCGCAGGGCGGCGGTCGGGGGTTCGGGGTCGAAGACGTCGATGCCCGCGCCCGCCAGGGTGCCTGCGGTCAGGGCGTCGGCGAGGGCGTCCTGGTCGACGAGGGCGCCGCGGGCGGTGTTGACGAGGAAGGAGGTGGGCTTGAGCAGGGTGAGGCGTTCAGCGTTGATCAGATGACGTGTCTCGTCGGTCAGCGGCGCATGGAGGCTGATGTAGTCGGAGATGCGCAGCAGATCCTCCAGGGGGACGTGGCGGGCGTCGCCGAGAAGGGCCTCGGTCTCCGGGGAGACCCGGCGTGGACCGGTGTACAGGATGGTCATGTCGAACGCGAGCGCACGGCGGGCGACTTCCTGGCCGATGTGGCCCAGGCCGACGATACCGAGGGTCTTGCCGGACAGCTCGGTGATCGACTGTTGGAGTCGCGGCAGAGCCCAGTCGGCGTCCACGAGCGCGGTGTGGGCCGGGACCAGCTGCTTGGCGAGGGCGAGCATCAGGGCGAAGACCTGCTCGGCCACGTTCTGCTTCTCCGCGCCGCTGGAGCCGATGTTGCAGACGGGGATGGCGCGGGCGCGCGCGGCGTCCTTGTCGACGTAGTCGTAGCCGTGGCTCGCGCACTGCACCAGCTCCAGCGAGGGCGCGGCGGCGATGTGGTCCGCGGTGACCGGCCCGAGGCCGGTGATGACGACATGTGCCTCGCGCAGGGCGGCGGGGTCCTCGTCCGTGGCCTCCACTACCGTCACCCGGGCGCCGGGGACGAGCCCGGCGAGCGCGGCCCCGGCGGCACGGCCGCCCATGTGAGGGGGGACCACGGCGAGTATGTTCTTGGCGGCATCGGCGGGGGCGGTCATGCGGATCCCTCCACAGGGGTGTCGGAGACGAGGTCGTCGGGGCTCAGCGAGGCGGGGCCGGAGTGTCCGGACAGGGCGAGAGTGAGGTCGAACTCGGCGAGGAGACAGCGGATGACGTGCTCCACGCCCGCCTGGCCGTCGAGGCCGAGGCCGTATGCGTACGGGCGGCCCACCAGCACTCCGCGGGCACCGAGGGCAAGGGCCTTGACGATGTCGTCACCGGTGCGGATGCCGCTGTCGAAGAGCACCGTGAGCCGGTCGCCGACCGCTTCGGCCACGCGTGGCAGTGCATCCGCCGCGGCCACGGACCCAGCGACCTGCCGGCCGCCGTGGTTGGAGACCACCACGCCGTCCATGCCCGCGTCCGCAGCGAGCCGGGCGTCGTCCGGGTGCAGGATGCCCTTGAGCACGATCGGCCCGTCCCAGTGCTCTCGCAGGAAAGCGAGGTCCGGCCAGGTCTTGGCGGGGTCGGCGAACATGCCCACGAAGTGCATCACGGCCGCGTTCGGGTCCTCGTGCACCGGCTTGGCGAGACCCGCCCGGAAGGCCGGGTCGCTGAAGTAGTTGGCCGTGCCCACCCCGTGCAGGAACGGCAGATACGCCTGGTCGAGATCGCGGGGGCGCCAGGCCAGCAGCGGAGTGTCCAGGGTGACGAACAGTGCGGTGAAACCGGCCGCCTTCGCCCGCGCCAGGAAGCTGGCCGTCACTTCACGGTCCTTGGCCCAGTAGAGCTGGAACCAGCGTTCGCCGTCGCCCATCGCCTCGGCGACCTGTTCCATGGGTGTACTCGACGCCGAGGACAGGATGTACGGCACTCCGCGGGCAGCCGCCGCGCGGGCTGCGGCGCACTCCGCGTCCGGGTGCATGATCGACAGCACCCCCACGGGGGCGAGCGCCAGCGGTGCAGGGATCGACCGTCCCAGCAGCTCGACCGACAGATCCCGCTCGTGCACGTCCCGCAGCATGCGCGGCACGATGCGCCAGCGGTCCAGGGCTGCGCGGTTGGCGCGGGCGGTGCTGCCGGTGCCCGCGCTCCCCGCCACGTAGCCGAAGGGGCCCGGGCCGAGGCGGTGTTCGGCCAGCTCCTCAAGCCTGCTCAGATCGGTGGGCAGCCGCGGTACGGCCCCGGTCATGCCGTGGAGATAGATCTCGTACTGGAAGTCCGCCCAGTGCGTGGCCATACCTGTGGTCCGCCTCTCGTCCTTGAGACTCGTGAGACTGCGCGCGCTGCACGTGCCGATCCTGGCGACAGTGACAAGGGGCGTCCAGACGCGGCCGTGCTGGTGCGCACATCGGGCCGCTGCGATTATCACCAGGTGACAAGTGAGCGGGAACGGGTCGTGCAGGGGCTGGCCGACGATCCGCGGGTGGTCGAGCGGGTGGTCGAGCGGATCACCGACGTGGTGCACAGGCAGGTCCCGGCGTACGCCGCGCTCGACGGCAGCAGACTGCCGGAGGTCCGCGCCATCGCGGCCTGGGCGCTGGAGCGGCTGCTGCGGCTGTGGGCCGATGACGGTGAGCTGGGGCACGCGGACCTGCGACGGTTCCGGGGGATCGCGGCGGCGCGTGCCGCGGATGGCCGCCCGGTGCAGGCCGTGCTGCGCGCCTACCGGGTCGCGGCGGCAGTGATCGTGGACGAGATCGCCGCCCACGCTCCCCGGCTCACGGCGCACGATGCCTTCGCGCTCACCCGGCAGCTGCTGGCGGCGCTCGACACGCTCTCCGAGGTGATGGCCACGGCGTACGCGGCGGCCAGCGAGCATCTGGCGGGTGATCGCGACCGGGCCCTGCGGCTGCTGCTCGACGATCTCATCGCGGGGCGGCACGCCTCGGTCGGTGCGCTCACCGACCGGGCGGCCCGGCTCGGGGTCCAGCTCCCCGACCCGTACTGCCTGCTGGTGGCCGAGCAGGTCGATCCGGACGGCGGGCCGTACATCACCCTGGACGCGGCGACCGGTCTGCTCGCCTCGCTCAGGCCCGACACCGCACCCACCGGTGGCGCGAGCACACCGATCGCGACCACCCGTGGTCCGCGGGCCGTGCTTCTGCTGCCCGCCGCCGTCGCCGATGTCCCCAAGGCCCTGCGGGAACGCGGCTGGCGGGGCTGCGCCGTCGGGGGCGAGAGCCTGGACCGGATCGCCGTCGCCCACCGCCTCGCCGTGGATGCGCTGGACACCGCGCCCGTGCACGCCCACCACCCGGAACGGGTGCTCACGGAGGCCGACGCGCATGTACTCGCCCTGCTGGCCGGGCACCCCGTCGCGGCCCCCGACCGGATCGGCCGCCTCGTGCTCGGGCCGCTCGCCCACCCCGGCCAGCGGCATCTGCTGGTGGCCCTGACCGCGTACGTGGACGCGGGCTCGGCCACTGCCGCCGCGCGGGCTCTGCATCTGCACCCGCAGTCCCTGCGCTACCGGCTCCGCCGCATCCGCGAGCTCACGGGGCGCGATCCGCGTGATCCCTGGCAGCGGCTCACCCTCGACATCGCCCGCACGGTGATGACGGGGGCGGGCGGTTGACGCGCGCGGAGAGGCGAGGCCGGTGGGAACGGAATCCCACCGGCCCGCCGCGTGTGCCTCAGACGCTCACGTGCTCAGGACGCCTGCGCCTTGTCGTACAGCGCCTTCGCGTCGTTGCCGAAGTACGGACCGAACATGCGGTTCGGGATGAAGACGTAGCCGAAGCTGTTCACCGACGCCTGGAGGCCGGTGCCGGTCGACTCGTTGAACCCGGCGAACCAGGGGCCGCCGCTGGAGCCACCGGTCATGTTGCACGCGATGCCGTGGTCCTGGGTGAACAGCCAGTCCTTGGAACTGTTGCCGCTGCAATAGATCAGCTTCGTGCCGTCGTACGGGGCCGCTGCCGGGAAGCCGAACGCGTACATCTTCTGGTTGTAGCCGCCGTTGAACTGGACGCCCTGCGCACCGGTCACCGCGGTGAGCTTCTGGCCGTTCAGCGGGGCGACCACCGCGGCGCCGATGTCGTAGTTGATGTCCTCCGTGGCCTCCCACTGCGGGGTGGTCAGCGTCTTGGAGGCGGTCCACTGGCCGTAGGGCGCCTGGCCGTTGTCGTAAGCGGGGACGAAGACCCAGTTGGTGTGCCAGCTGCCCTGGTACTTGACGCAGTGCCCGGCCGTGATGACCGTGCTGGCGTTCTGGCTGGTCACGGCGTTTCCGGAGCAGGAGGCCGTACGGCCCTGGAAGGTGAAGAACACCCGTCCCGAGGTCTTCACCACGGCCCCGCCGCCGGTCCAGGCGCCACCCGCCTGCGGGAAGGCGGTGGGGGCGGCGGCCGTTGAGGCGACGGTCGTCGTCGTGGCGCCCTGCTTCGGGGCCTTGAGCTTCTTCGCCTGGCTCGGGGTCAGAAGCAGGTCGAGCGGGGTGGCGCTGCGCATCCGGTCGGCGGTCCAGAAGGTACGGGCCTGCTGCTGCTCGGCGGCCGATGCGCCACGGGTCGGGACGGGCGCCGGGGTGGTGCCGGCGGCGTTGGCCGTGGCGGCGGTGGTCAGGCCGCCCGTGAGCAGTGCGCCGACGGCTAACAGAATGCCTGCGGCTGTGCGATGGCGTCTCACGCATGTCTCCTTCTGCCGGGGCAGGTGGGGGATGAGAGCGGTGCGGAATGCCGTGCGTGAGGCAGAGTGCCATGACAGCACTGATTCTGTCAGGGGCGCGTCAGATTCTCCATCGGTGAACGATGCATGTTTACGTGAGCGGCTTCGCGAAGCAGCGGCTCAGGTCGCCGTGCCTGTAGTGGCCGAATTTCGCGCACGGCTCGTAGCCGCTGGACGTGTACAGCGCGATCGCCTCCGGCTGTTCCGTGCCGGTCTCCAGCACCATCCGGCTGCGCCCCGCCGCGCGCGCGTCCTCCTCCAGCAGCGCCAGGATCCGCCGGGCCAGACCGAGGCCGCGGGCCGCAGGCGCCACGTACATGCGCTTGATCTCGGCGTCGCCGTCCGAGTACGCCTCGTCGTTCTCGTCCTGGGCACGCCAGGCGCCGGTGGCGACCGGCCGCCCCAGCCCGTCGTAGGCGATGAGGTAGAGACCGCGCGGCGGCACGAACATCGCCGGGTCGAGCACGGTGGCGTCGCCTCCGCCGTAGCGTGCGACGTACTCGAGCTGTACCTCGTCGTTGAGCTTGACGGCGTCGGGATGGTCGAAGGCGGTCGGCCGGATTTCCATGCGACCGATCGTACATTTGTGCACTAGGTGTCTCGGATACAGTGCCGGGATGCTCACAGTGACCTCCGTGAATGTGAACGGTCTGCGTGCTGCCGCCAAGAAGGGCTTCGCCGAGTGGCTCGCAGGAACCTCAGCCGACGTCATCTGCCTCCAGGAAGTACGCGCCGAGGCGCACCAGCTCCCTGAGGAGGTACGTGAGCCCGAGGGCTGGCATGTCACCCATGTGCCCTCGGCCGCCAAGGGCCGCGCGGGTGTCGCCGTCTACTCGCGGCGCGAGCCGGACGCGGTGCGCGGCGGATTCGGCAGCGAGGAGTTCGACGGCACGGGCCGGTATGTGGAGGTCGACCTCCCCGGTGTCACCGTCGCCAGCCTCTACCTCCCGTCGGGCGAGGTCGGCACCGAGCGGCAGGACGAGAAGTACCGCTTCATGGCCGAATTCCTGCCCTATCTGAAGGCCCTGAAGGAGCGGGCGGCGGCCGGGGGCCGGGACGTGCTGGTCTGCGGCGACTGGAACATCGCCCACCAGGAGCCCGACCTCAAGAACTGGAAGGGCAACAAGAAGAACTCCGGCTTCCTCCCCGAGGAGCGCGACTGGCTCAGCCGGGTCTACGGCTCCGGCGCTGACGACGCCGGTTATGTGGACGTCGTCCGGGCGATGCACCCCGACCAGGAAGGCCCGTACTCGTGGTGGTCCTACCGGGGCCGCGCCTTCGACAACGACACCGGCTGGCGCATCGACCTGCTCGTGGGCACGCCCCGGCTCGCGGGGAAGTGCGTCAAGGCGTACGTGGAGCGGGCGGCCAGCCATGCCGAGCGCTGGAGCGACCATGCTCCGGTGACGGCGGTCTTCGAGGTGTAGCGCGCTGGGCAGGCGGCACGAGGCCGCCGCGCCGACGCTCCCGCAGGGGCCAAGGGACGGCGTGGTCTCAGTCGCCCTCGACCGGGGACTGGGCCGGTGGCTCCTCGCGCAGTCGCCGATCCAGGGCCATGGACAGCTCCGCCTCCACCACGCTCTTCGCCAGCGGGCGCAGCCGCGCGATGTCGGCGCCGGAAGCGTGCGTGCGGAGCAGGTCGGCGAACAGCTCCGCCAGCGACTCCGCGTGGGTGCGCACCTGGCGGCCGGCCGCCAGCACAGCGGCGAGCGGCACGCCCTCCTTCACCAGGGCCGATGAGACGTCGAGCAGCCGTCGGCTGATGTGGACGATCTCCTCGCCGTCAGTGGCCAGATAGCCGAGGTCGAGCGCCGCGGCGAGATTCTCGGGGGTGACCTCGCCGCCTTCGAAGTAGTCCGCGAGGCGCTCCGGGGTGAGCCGCACCGGGGTCTCCTCGGTGGGTTCGCCGAGCCCGAGCACCTCGCCCACGTCCCGGCCGCTGTCGAAGGCCGCGGCCAGATCGGCGATACCGCTCAGCGTGTGGCCGCGTTCCAGCAGGGCCGCGATGGTGCGCAGACGGGCCAGGTGGCGGTCGTCGTACCAGGCGATACGGCCCTCTCTGCGGGGCGGCGGTATCAGTCCGCGCTCGCGGTAGAAGCGCAGGGTGCGCACCGTGATCCCGGCCTCCTTGGCCAGCTCCGCCATGCGGTATTCGCGGGTCATCCGCGGGTCTCGCTATCCTCGCGCTGCTCGTCCGTCACGTCGCCAAGCGTATGTTGTACCGCGGGTAACTTGTTCGGTCCGCCCCCTACCGCTGGGTATGCCGAGGCTCTACTCTCCCCACCATGCCAGTGATTGCTGGCGGGGTTCGGCGGGTGTTTGCGGGACGGGAGGGGCGGCGGCATGGGCCAGCGACACGAGCGCGCACGGCATGAGCGGGGCGGGCAGCACGAGCACGCACGGCATGAGCGGGGCGGACGGCACGAGCACGTACGCGTGGCGGTGATCGGATCCGGATTCGGCGGCCTGGGCGCGGCGGTCAGGCTGCGCCGGGAGGGGATCACCGACTTCGTGGTCCTGGAACGGTCCGGCTCCGTCGGCGGCACCTGGCGCGACAACAGTTATCCGGGCTGCGCCTGCGACGTGCCCTCCCACCTCTACTCGTTCTCGTTCGCCCCCAACCCCGACTGGCCGCGCACCTTTTCCGGGCAGGAGCACATCCGGGCGTATCTGGAGCATGTCACCGACACCTTCCGCCTCCGGCCGCACATCCGCTTCCACCACGAGGTGACGATGATGCGCTGGGACGGCGACGCCCTGCGCTGGGAGATCGAGACCACCGCGGGAACGCTGACCGCCGATGTGGTGGTCTCCGCCACCGGCCCGCTGTCCGACCCCAAGATGCCCGAGATCCCCGGGCTCGCCGAGTTCCCCGGCAGGGTCTTCCACTCCGCCCGCTGGGACCACGACTTCGACCTGCGCGGAAAGCGGGTCGCGATGGTCGGGACCGGCGCCTCCGCGATCCAGATCGTGCCGGCGATCCAGCCGCAGGTCGGCCGGCTGACGTTGTTCCAGCGCACCCCGCCATGGGTGATGCGCCGGATGGACCGGCGGATCACCGGGGTCGAGCGGCTGCTGCACCGCCAGCTTCCGGTCACCCAGTCGGTACGCCGCGGACTGCTCTGGGGTATGAGGGAGTTGCAGGTCAGCGCCTTCACCAAGCGGCCGAACCAGCTCGGCCTGATCGAGTCCCTCGCCAGGGCCAACATGGCGGCGTCCATCAAGGACCCGGAGCTCCGGGCGAAGCTGACCCCGTCCTACCGCATCGGCTGCAAGCGGATCCTGCTGTCCAGCGACTACTACCCGGCGCTGGCCAGACCCAATGTGGACGTCGTGGCCTCGGGGCTGGCGGAGGTGCGCGGGAGCACCGTCGTCGCCGCCGACGGGACCGAGGCCGAGGTCGACGCGATCATCTTCGGCACCGGCTTCCATGTCACCGACATGCCGATCGCCGAGCGGGTGGTGGGCGCCGAAGGCATCACCCTGGCCGACGCGTGGAAGAGCGGGATGCAGTCGCTGCGCGGTGCGACCGCGGCGGGCTTCCCCAACTGGATGACGATCATCGGGCCCAACACCGGCCTGGGCAACAGCTCGATGATCCTGATGATCGAGTCCCAGCTCAACTACATGGCCGACTTTCTGCGTCAGTTGGACGTGCTGGGCGGCCGGATCGCGCTCGCCGCACGCCCCTCGGCCGTCGGAGCCTGGAACCGGCGGGTGCAGACGCGCATGCAGCGCACGGTGTGGAACACCGGTGGCTGCACGAGCTGGTACCTCGACGCGAGCGGTCGCAACACCACCATCTGGCCCGGCACGACAGGGGAGTTCCGGCGGGCGACCCGGGAGGTGGACCTCGCGGAGTACGAGGTGATCCGCCCGCCGCGTACCTCCCGCGACCACCCTGACCAGACCTCCGGAACAGCCGATCTGCCCGCCGAGGAGGCGAAGTGAGCCGTCTGATGAAGCGCACCGGTCCGGCCGTGCCACCGCCGGTCGCGGCCCGCGAGCTGACCGCGGTCTCCGCCGACGGTGCCCGCATCCATGTGGAACTGCACGGCCCCGAGGACGCCCCCGTCGTCGTCCTCTCCCACGGCTGGACCTGTTCCACCCACTTCTGGGCGGCCCAGATACGGGACCTCGCCGCCGATCACCGTGTGATCGCCTACGACCAGCGCGGCCACGGCCGCAGCCCCGCCGCCGCCCGGGGCGGCCACAGCACCGAAGCGCTCGCGGACGACCTGGAGGCGGTGCTCGCCGCCACGCTCGAACGGGGCACCAAGGCCGTGCTCGCCGGGCACTCCATGGGCGGGATGACGATCATGGCGGCTGCCGGACGGCCACGGTTCACCGAGCACACGGCGGCAGTCCTGCTGTGCAGCACCGGCAGCTCGCGGCTGGTGCACGAGTCGCTGGTGCTGCCGATGCGCCCGGGCCGGCTGCGTACCCGGCTGACCGCCGCGATCCTCGGTTCGTCCGCCCCGCTCGGCCCCGTCACTCCGGTCTCCAGGCGGATCCTGCGGTACGCGACCATGGGCCCGGGCTCCGCGCCCGCGCGGGTCGACGAGTGCGCCCGTATCGTGCACGCCTGCCCGAGGGGGACCCGGGTGGCCTGGGCAGGGGTGCTGGAGGAGCTCGATCTCGACGCGGGCGTCCGGCGGTTGACCGTACCGACCGCCGTGATCGCCGGCACCGCCGACCGGCTCACCCCCGTCGTCCACGCCCGGGCGATGGCCGAGGCGCTGCCGCAGTGCGTGGACGTGACCGAGCTCCCCGGCATGGGGCACATGACGCCGGTGGAGGCACCGGAGGCGGTGACGGCCCTGATCAGGTCGCTCGCGGACGTATACCTGGACGTATGCCCGGACGCATCCCCCAAGGCAGAGGAGCAGGCGGTATGAGCAGGGTCGCTCTCGAAGGACAGGTCGCCGTCGTCACCGGCGCGGCGCGCGGAGTCGGCGAGCTGCTCGCCCGCAAACTGTCGGCGCGCGGCGCAAGGATCGCGCTGGTCGGCCTCGAACCGGACGAGTTGAAGGACGTCGCCGCCCGTCTGCACACCGATGCCGACTACTGGCATGCCGATGTCACCGACGAGGCGGCGATGGCTCGGGTCGCCCAGGAGGTCAAGGAGCGGTTCGGGAAGGTCGACATCGTCGTCGCCAACGCGGGCGTGGCGTCCGGCGGTCCGTTCGCCGAATCCGACCCCGCCTCATGGCGCCGTGTCATCGAGGTCAATCTGATCGGCAGCGCGGTCACCTGCCGTGCCTTCCTGCCCGTGCTGCTGGAGAGCCGCGGCTACTTCCTCCAGATCGCGTCCCTCGCCGCCATCACCCCGGCGCCGATGATGACGGCGTACTGCGCGTCCAAGGCGGGAGTCGAGGCATTCGCCCACAGCCTGCGCGGAGAGGTCGGCCACCGGGGCGTCGGGGTCGGGGTCGCGTATCTCTCGTGGACCGATACGGACATGGTGCGCGGAGCCGACCAAGACGACGTGATGCGGGAGTTGAGGCAGCGCCTGCCGTGGCCCTCGAACCGCACCTATCCGCTCGGACCGGCCGTGGACCGTATCGTC
Source organism: Streptomyces sp. NPDC059828 (assembly GCF_042731955.1). NCBI lineage: Bacteria > Bacillati > Actinomycetota > Actinomycetes > Kitasatosporales > Streptomycetaceae > Streptomyces > Streptomyces sp. NPDC059828. The sequence goes on from NZ_JBHWIW010000010.1 coordinate 90,549, forward strand.
GCGGGCATCGAGCGCCGCTCGCCGCACGTCTACGGGCAGTGGTGGCTGCGGGGCATGCAGTCGGTGCGCGGATATCTGCCCGGCCTGATCGCGCTCGCCGGACAGCGGGACATGAAGCACTTCGCGTCCCGGCTCGCCGGGGTGAGGACGGGCCTGGTAGGGGCCGGCGGGGCGGCTGACGAGCAGGAACGTACGCAGCGTAACTGATCGAAATGCGCAGAGTTTCCGTGCGTGCCAGGCTGGTTGAGGCCGGGGAGCCCCACAAGGGGCTCCCTACAGCCGGGGGCCCCTCAGGGGTCCCCTCACCTCTCAGACCCTTCTAGGAGTGAACCAGATGGGTATTCAGGACCAGTTCAAGGACAAGGCCGCGAAGCTCGCCGACCAGGGCAAGCAGAAGCCGGGCAGCAAGGGCAGGCCGGAAGAGCCGCAGCGCCCCCAGTCGCCGCAGCGCCATGAGCAGCGCTCGCCGCAGTCGCCGCGGGGCAAGCAGACGCCCCGCGAGATGGGCGACCACGACCGTCGCCCCGAGCACGAGGCGCAGAGCCGCATGCACCGGGACCACGACGCCTGACGCGACGCGGTCACCGCGATGAGCGGTGGAGCAGTACGAGGCTGACGCGAAGGGGCGCACCCTGTGCACGGGGTGCGCCCCGGTTCGTCAGCTTCGCGGAGGCAGCTTCGGGCGGCGCAGGTCGGGCACGTTGTCGTAGCCGGGCGGGGTTGCCGCCGGGTGTTCCTCGAGGCGGTCGAGGGCGACCCGGACCGCGGTGTCCAGGTCGGTGCGGCGGCCCTCGGCCCAGTCGAGCGGGGGGCGTTCGGCGAAGATGTCCGGGTCCACGCCGTGGTTCTCGACGCCCCAGCCGTACGCGTCGAACCAGGCCGCGTTCATCGGGACCGTGATCACCGTGCCGTCGCCGAGACGGTGGCGGCCGGTCATGCCCACGACGCCACCCCAGGTGCGCTGGCCGACCACGGGCCCCAGGCCGAGGAGCTTGAAGGCGGCGGTGATCATGTCGCCGTCGGACGAGGTTGCCTCGTCGGCGAGGGCCACGACCGGGCCGAGCGGAGCGGTGGAGGTGTACGACACGGGCTGGGCGTTGCGGGTCAGGTCCCAGCCGAGGACCGGGCGGATCAGCTTCTCGACGACCAGTTCGCTGATGTGGCCGCCCGCGTTGCCCCGGACGTCCACGATCAGGGCGGGGCGGGACACCTCCATCCGTACGTCGCGGTTGAACTGCGCCCAGCCCGAGCCGCCCATGTCCGGGATGTGCAGGTAGCCGCACAGCCCACCGCTCACTTCGCGGACCACCGCGCGGCGTTTGGCGACCCAGTCCTGGTAGCGGAGCGGGCGTTCGTCCACCAGGGGCACGATCGCGACCCGGCGCGGGGTGCCTTCGCCGCCCGGTGGCTGGAAGGTCAGCTCCACGGTCGTGCCGCCGGCCGCTGCCAGCAGCGGGAAGGGGCCCGCCACCGGGTCCACGGGGCGGCCGTCGACGTGGGTGAGCACCGCGCCTTCGCGGATGCCCGTACCGGCCAGTGGGGAGCGGGCCTTGGAGTCGGAGGAGTCGCCGGGCAGGATCCGGCTGACCGTCCAGCCGTCGTCGCGGTGTACGAGGTTGGCGCCGAGCAGGCCCATCGCCCGCTGGTAGTGCTGCGGGCCCTCGTTGCGGCGCGCGGGTGTCACGTATGCGTGCGAGGTGCCCAGCTCGCCGAGGACCTCGCGCATCAGATCGGCGAACTCGTCGGGAGACGCGACCCGTTCGACGAGGGGCCGGTACTGGGCGAGCACACCGTCCCAGTCGATCCCGCACATCTTCGGGTCCCAGAAGTACGCCCGGATCAGCCGCCCTGCCTCCTCGTACGCGCCCCGCCACTCCGCGGTCGGATCCACGTCGTGCAGGATCCGGCGCATGTCGATGTAGACGGTCGAGTCCCCGTCGCCCGGCTCGGTCGCGGGCGCGGCACGCAGATCCCCGTCGTCCATCACCACCAGCCGCGTCCCGTCGCCGCTCACCGAGAACCCGTCCAGATGCGCCACCAGTTCGGTCTTACGGGCCTTGGGGATGTCGAAGTACTCCAGCGTCGGCCGGGTCGAGGGGTCGGCCGGGTTGGCGAAGGTCTCGCCCAGGGCGCCCGAGATCGGCCAGCGAAGCCAGACCAGACCACCACCGCTGACCGGGCACAGCGCCGAGTACTTGGAGGCCGACACGGGGAAGGGCGTCACCCGGCTCCCCAGGCCCTCCACCTCCACCATCGCCGTGCCCTCGCCGATGTCGGTGTCGTCCGGGTCGAGCCCGCCCGCGGCCGGGCGGCCGTCCGGCAGCAGTGCGAACGGTGACGGGGTCGCCGATGACAGAGGGACCAGATAGGGGCGGCAGCCCAGCGGGAAGGACAGGTCGCCGGTGTGCACGTCGTACACCGGGTCGAAGCCACGCCAGGAGAGGAAGGCCAGATAGCGGCCGTCCCGGGTGAAGACCGGATTCTCGTCCTCGAAGCGGCCGTTGGTCACATCGACGATCGTGCGGGGGCTGCTGCCGTCCGTCCTGGCCATCTTGATCTGGCGCAGGGTTCGGCCGATACCGGGATGCGACCAGGTCAGCCAGTTCCCGTGAGGGGAGAAGGCGAGGTCGCGGACCGGGCCGTTGTCGGAGCGGATGAGTTCGGTGAGCCGGCCGTCCTCATCGGTGGCGTCCGCGTCCGCCTGTTCCTCCGTCACATCGAGTACCAGCAGCCGTCCGTCATGCGAGGCGATCGCCAGCCGCTCACCCGCCGGGTCGGACTGCATCTCCAGCACCCGGCCGAGCTTCCCCGAGGCCAGGCGTCGCGGTGGCCGGTCCCCGCTCGCCCGCGGCAGGTCCGCGATCTCGATCGCGTCCTCCCCTTCCGCATCGGTGACGTACGCGATCTGCGCGCCGTTGCCCAGCATCTCGGGCAGGCGCACCCGTACCCCCGGGGTGTCCGCGATGGTCCGGGCCGGTCCGTCTCTGTGCGTCAGCCAGTACAGGCTGCCGCGTACCGAGACCGCGCTGGCCCGGCCGGTGGTGTCCACCGCGACCGCCGAGACATGGCTCGCGGCCGGGACCTGGTACGGCCGCCGCCCGGCGCGCTGCCCGCCGAGGCGTACCTCCAGTCTGCGCGGCTCGGTGCCGGGGGACAGGTCCTCGATGATCCACAGCTCGCCCGCGCACTGGTACACGATGCGGCGCCCGTCGCTCGACGCGTGCCGGGCGTAGAAGGCGTCGTGGTCGGTGTGCCGGCGCAGGTCCCTGCCGTCGGGCAGGCAGGAGTACACATTGCCGACACCCTCGTGGTCGGAGAGGAAGGCGATCCGGCCGGCCACGAACATGCAGGAGTCCAGGTGGCCCCCGATGTCCGGCAGCAGCCGTTCGCCGTGCAGATACAGCCGTCCCATCGCCCCGCCGCGGTAGCGCTTCCACGAGGCCGGTTCGTGTGGAGGCTTCCCGGTGAGCAGCAGGCTGCGGTGGGCGTCGTCCACGTCGGCGACGGCGATGTCGGAGACCGGGCCCCAGGGCAGCCGTTTTCCGGGGGCGCCGTCCGCGGGCACCTTGTAGGCCCAGGAGAAGTACGAGAACGGCTGGCCGTGCGAGGAAACGGCGAGGATGTTGCCGTCCGGGTCCCAGCCGCACACCCGCGTGTCGGTCGAGCCCCAGTAGGTCAGCCGCCGTCCGGGGCCGCCGTCGACCGGCACCAGATGGATCTCGGGATCGAGACTGCGCCAGGTCGTGTACGCGATCTGGCTGCCGTCGGCCGAGAAGCGCGGGTGGCCGACCCTGGTCCGGTCCACGGTGAGCCGCCAGGCGCGGTCCGGGCGCACACCCTCCCGGGCCAGGGGGGCGATCCAGAGATCGTCCTCGGCCGCGAAGCACAGCAAGTCGTCGTGCAGATGCGGATAACGGAGGTACGCGAGGTCTTCACTCACCCCCCAATGCTTCCCGGCTGCACGGGGCACGGCAACTCGTGGAAGGGGGCGCGTTCGGGCAACCTCCAGAGCACTGATGTGTGGCCTGGGGTGGGTACGGGGTGTGGTCGAGGACACGTACGAAACGGTTTCGTTTCGCTCGACAGTGGGGATATCTTCGTACTGTACGAAACAGTTTCGTTCGGGAGGTCGGTATGGCAACGTCACGCACCAGGCTCACGCCGGAGCGCGAGGCAGAGCTGTACAACGCGGTGCTCGACCTCCTGTGCGAGGTCGGTTACGACGCCCTGACCATGGACGCCGTGGCCGCCCGTACCCACTCCAGCAAGGCCACCCTCTACCGCCAGTGGGGGAGCAAGCCCGAGCTGGTCGCCAGGTCGCTGCGGAACAGCAAGCCGGTGGACGTCTCGGAGATCGACACCGGCAGCCTGCGCGGGGACTTCCACGCCATGGTCGCGCTCTCCGACGACTGCCAGATGGAGCGGGACACCGCGCTGATGCGCGGCCTCTCCCGGGCGGTCCACGAGAACGACGACCTGCTCCAGGCGCTGCGCGAACTGTTCATCGAGCCCGAGATCACCGGGCTCGACGGAATGCTGCAACGGGCGATCGACCGCGGGGAGATCTCCGCGGACAACCCCGCCCTGAAGTTCCTCTCCCACATGCTCGTCGGCGCCTTCGTCGCCCATCCGCTGATCGAGGACCAGCCGATGACCCCGGCCTTCCTCCACAGCTATCTGGACGCCGTGGTGCTGCCCGCCCTGGGTCTCCCCGCCCAGGACGCCTGAGTCACCCGAACCACACAAAGTCCCACCTGACGCGTCACCGCTCACGTCGTCGGCTGGTCATTTCCTCCTGCCCATCCGCTGTCCCAACGACCTGACCGGGAGTCCGTACTCGTGGCCACGTTCCTCTACAAACTCGGGCGGTTCGCCTTCAGGCGCCGCAAACTCGTCGCACTCGTCTGGGTGGCCCTGCTCGCGGTTGCCGGCTTCGCCGCGTCAGCCGCGCCCGCCGCCACCTCCAGCTCCTTCTCCATGCCGGGCACGGAGGCACAGAAGGCCTTCGACCTCATCGACGAGCGCTTCCCCGGAACGAGCGCCGACGGGGCGACCGCGCGTGTCGTCTTCAAGGCGCCCAAGGGCGAGAAGATGACCGACAAGGCCAACAAGGCCGAGGTCAAGAAGGTCGTCGCGGAGCTGAGGACCAGCTCCGACCAGGTCGCCGACGTCGTGGACCCGTACCAGGTCAAGGCGATCAGCCAGGACCGCACCATCGCCTACACGCAGGTGTCCTACAAGGTCAGCGGCATGGAGCTGGACGAGAAGGACTGTGAGGCGCTGACCGAGGCCGCCGAGCAGGCCGAGGACTCCGGACTCACCGTCGAGATCGGCGGTGACGCGCTGCAAGCCGCGCCCGAGACCGGCGCCAGCGAGGTCATCGGTGTCGCCATCGCCGCGGTCGTGCTGGTCATCACCTTCGGCGCGCTGATCGCCGCCGGGCTCCCGCTGCTCACCGCGCTGATAGGCGTCGGCATCGGAGTCTCCACCATCACCGCCCTGTCCGGCGTCCTCGACCTGGGCTCCACCACGGCCACCCTGGCGACGATGATCGGCCTGGCCGTCGGTATCGACTACGCGCTGTTCATCGTGTCCCGCTACCGCGCCGAGCTGGCCGAGGGCCGCGACCGCGAGGAGGCCGCGGGCCGGGCCACCGGCACGGCCGGATCCGCCGTCGTCTTCGCCGGGCTCACCGTCGTCATCGCGCTCGTCGGACTCGCCGTCGCCAACATCCCGATGCTCAGCAAGATGGGCTTCGCCGCGGCCGGTACGGTCGTGATCGCCGTGCTCATCGCGCTCACCCTGATCCCGGCACTGCTCGGCTTCGCGGGCAATCGGGTCGTCGGCCGCAAGGCCCGCAAGGCCGCAGCCGCAGCAACCGCCGCCGGGAACGGGGCGAGCGGAGGCAACGGGGAGGACGGAGAGAACGGAGAGGCGGGCCAGCAGGGCACGCTCGACAAGCACGGCCACAAGCACGCCGCCGAGAAGCCCAACATGGGCACCCGCTGGGCCAGGTTCGTGCTGCGGCACCCGGTCGCCGTGCTCCTCGTGGGCGTCATGGGCCTCGGCGCCATCGCCGTACCCGCCGCATCACTCGAGCTGGGCCTGCCGGACGACGGCTCCCAGCCCACCAGCACCACTCAGCGCAAGGCGTACGACCTGCTCTCCGACGGCTTCGGCCCCGGCTTCAACGGCCCGCTGCTGGTGGTCGTGGACGGGGACAAGGCGGAGGCGGACGGCACCGCCAAGAAGATCTCCAAGCTCGACGGGGTCGCGGCGGTCACCCCGGCCACGTACAACAAGGCCGGTGACACGGCCATGATCACGGTCATTCCGAAGGACCGGCCGAGCTCCGCCGAGACCGAGGAGCTCGTCCACACCATCCGCGACACCAGCGGTGACAACGTCCAGGTCACCGGGGCCACCGCGATGAACATCGACTTCTCGCAGCGGATGAACGACGCGCTGGTGCCCTACCTCGCGCTCGTCGTGGGCCTCGCGTTCCTGCTGCTGATGGTGGTGTTCCGGTCGGTCCTCGTGCCCCTCAAGGCGGCACTCGGCTTCCTGCTCTCCGTGGTCGCCGCGCTCGGCGCGGTCGTCGCGGTCTTCCAGTGGGGCTGGCTCGGCTCGCTGTTCGGTGTCGAGCAGACCGGTCCGGTGATGTCGATGATGCCGATCTTCATGGTGGGCGTGGTCTTCGGACTGGCGATGGACTACGAGGTCTTCCTCGTCACGCGGATGCGTGAGGCGTACGTCCACGGCGAGCGGCCGGCCCAGGCCATCGTCACCGGCTTCCGGCACGGGGCGCGGGTTGTCACCGCCGCCGCGGTGATCATGATCGCGGTGTTCGCGGGATTCATCGGCTCGTCCGAGCAGATGGTGAAGATGATCGGCTTCGGTCTGGCCATCGCCGTCCTGTTCGACGCGTTCCTCGTGCGGATGGCGATCGTGCCCGCGGTGCTGGCCCTGCTGGGCGGCAAGGCCTGGTGGCTGCCGCGCTGGCTGGACAAGGCGCTGCCGAGCGTGGACGTGGAGGGCGAGCGGCTGCGTGAGATGGACGGCGAGCAGGCTGCCGACGGCGACGGACGCGACGAGGACGACAAGGAGCGTGAGCTCGTACGCGCCTGAGCAGGCCGCCGCGCCTCAGCAGGCAGCACGCACAAGCCTGGGCACACAGCACGCCATAGGTGGCCGCCTCCGTCAGGATCCGCTGACGGGAGCGGCCACCTCCGCGTGGGTCAGGCGCAGGAAGCGCATCAGGGGCCGTGAGTCGAACTGGATCACCGCGACCCCTTCGGGGGAGTGCAGCTCGACCACCACCTGGGCCCGGCCGCACGGCCAGACCGCGACATCCCCGCGCCGGGCGGGGGCCCGCAGCCCGCTCTCCAGAAGATCGCGGCGGAAGGTCCAGTCGCTACCGCTCGGGAAGACGACGTGCACGGCATCCGGATCGTGTGCGCCGTCGTAGCGGAGTGCCACGGGGACCGACCGAAAATGGGGGGCGTCGTTGACGATCCGGGCCTTCGCGTGCTCTTCGACGGAGGGGGGCTCGACTAGGGAAGACATCGGTCGGCTCCTCGCAAGTGACATTGTTTGTCATTTAATGTCCCGTATTTTCTCTCTGAAACCTCGGGCGTGTCACTTGTTCCTGTCGTTAGGGCGCTCTTGCAAAGAGGTCGCAATAGGGCGCATTATCGGACGGTTGCCCCGGTCAGGACGGCCGGAACCTGTCCCGGAAGCGGAGCCCGCCATGCATGTCCCCGACGGATTCATCGACCTTCCCGTCTCGGCGGTCACCGGTGTCGTTGCCGCAGGTGCCGTGGCCGTCAGCCTGCGCGGTGCCCGCCGGGAGCTCGCCGCCATGAATCCCGGCACCGACCTCGGAGCGGACCGCACGGCCCCGCTCGCGGGCCTCGTCGCCGCCTTCATCTTCGCCGTCCAGATGCTGAACTTCCCGGTCGCGGCCGGCACCAGCGGCCATCTCCTGGGCGGCGCCCTGGCCGCGATACTCGTCGGCCCCTATACGGGCATCGTCTGCATGTCCGTCGTCCTGCTGCTCCAGAGCGTCCTGTTCGCCGACGGTGGCCTCAGCGCGCTCGGCGTCAACATCACGGTCATGGGCGGCGTCACGGTGGTCGTCGCCTACGCGCTCTTCCGCGGTCTGCTGAGGGTGCTGCCCAGGAGGCGCAGCTCGGTGACCGCGGCCTCCTTCGTCGCCGCCCTGGTCTCCGTGCCCGCCGCCGCCGTCGCCTTCACCCTGATCTACGCGATCGGCGGCACCACCGACGTCCCGGTCGGCACCGTGCTGACCGCCATGGTCGGCGTCCATGTGCTGATCGGCCTCGGCGAGGCCCTGATCACCGCCGCGACGGTCGGCGCCGTGCTCGCCGTGCGCCCGGACCTCGTCTACGGGGCCCGCGGGCTGTCCGCCCCGCTCAAGCTGCGGGTGGGCGGCGAGCTGGTGGACGCCGCGCCCGCACCCGCCACGGCCCCGCCCGCCGCGTCCCCCCGCCCGGTGTGGATCGCGGGCCTGGTGACCTCCCTCGTGCTGGCCGGCTTCGTGTCCTTCTACGCCTCGGCCAACCCGGACGGCCTGGAGAAGGTCGCCGCCGACAAGGGCATCGACAGGAACGTCGAGGAGCACGCGGCGGCCGACTCCCCGCTGGCCGACTACGGGATCAAGGACGTCGAGAACGTACGGCTCTCCGGCGGTCTCGCCGGAGTGATCGGCGTCGGCGCCACGGCGGCGGTCGGCAGCGGGCTGGTCTGGGCGGTCAAGCGCCGCCGGCAGGGCGGAGCCCAGGACGGTGACGCGCAGGCGCAGTCGGGAGCCGCTCAGAAGGAATCCGTCTGACATGGGTGCGGGTCACAGCCACAAGCTGTACCGGCACGGGGACTCGCCGGTGCACCGGCTGCCCCCGCACTGCAAGATCGCGGCAGCCCTCGGCTTCGTGATCGTGGTGGTCTCCACCCCGCGCGAGGCGGTCTGGGCCTTCGGCCTGTACGCCGTGCTGCTGGGCGCGGTCACGGCGGTGGCCCGTATCCCCGTGGGCCTGGTGCTGCGCAGGCTGCTGGTCGAGGTCCCGTTCGTGGCCTTCGCCCTGCTCATGCCGTTCGTGGTGCCGGGCGAGCGCACCGAGCTGCTCGGAATCCCGCTCTCCGTGCCGGGGTTGTGGGGAGCCTGGAACGTCCTCGCCAAGGCGACCCTGGGCGTCGCCACATCCGTGCTGCTCGCTTCGACCACCGAGCTGCGCTCGCTGCTCCTCGGGCTTCAGCGGCTCAAGCTGCCGCCGCTGATGGTGCAGATCGCCTCCTTCATGATCCGCTACGGCGACGTCATCACGGACGAGATGCGGCGCATGTCCATCGCCCGCCGCTCACGCGGCTTCGAGGCACGGGGCGTGAGCCACTGGGGCGTGCTCGCCAAGTCCGCGGGAGCACTGTTCATCCGCTCCTACGAGCGCGGCGAACGGGTGCACCTGGCCATGCTCAGCCGTGGCTACCGGGGCACCATGCCGGTGATCGACGAGGTGGCGGGGTCCCGCGCGCAGTGGGCGTATGCAGCCGCACTCCCGTGCGCGGCGCTCGCGGTGTGTCTGCTTGGGTGGACCCTATGACCTCCCCGTCCCCGTCCGACGCACGGCCTGCGTCCTCGCCGTCCCTCGAGGTGCGCGGGCTCGCGTACGCCTACCCCGACGGCCACCAGGCGCTGTTCGGTGTCGATCTGACCATCGCCCGCGGTGAGCGGGTGGCCCTGCTCGGGCCGAACGGAGCGGGCAAGACGACTCTCGTGCTGCACCTCAACGGCATCCTCGGCGGTGGCGTGGGCGGCGTCAGCGTCGCCGGACTGCCGGTCGGCAAGCAGCACATGGCCGAGATCCGCCGCAAGGTCGGCATCGTCTTCCAGGACCCGGACGACCAGCTCTTCATGCCGACGGTCAGGGAGGACGTGGCCTTCGGCCCGGCCGCGGCGGGACTGCGCGGCGCCGAGCTGGAGGCGCGGGTACGGGGAGCACTCGACCGGGTCGGCATGACCGAGCACATCGAACGCCCGCCGCACCACCTCTCCTTCGGCCAGCGCCGCCGGGTCGCCGTGGCGACCGTGCTCGCCATGGAGCCGGAGATCCTGGTCCTGGACGAGCCCTCGTCCAACCTCGACCCGGCCTCGCGCCGCGAGCTCGCCGACATCCTGCGCTCGCTGGACGTCACCGTGCTGATGGTCACGCACGATCTGCCGTACGCCCTGGAGCTGTGCCCGCGTTCGGTGATCCTCAGTGACGGGGTGATCGTGGCGGACGGTACGACGCGGGAGCTGCTCGGCGACCCGCAGCTGATGCGGGCGCACCGGCTCGAGCTGCCGTTCGGCTTCGACCCGCGGTCGGTGCCGGCGGAGGCGTAACCGACCCGGAACCCACGCGCGGCCGTGCACGTTGCACCATGGTGCTGTGTAGTACGCCGGAACAGCGGGGAGCGTGGCACGTGGACGTCCAGGGCACGGTGACGGACGGCTTCGAGCCGGTCCGGGAGGCGTTCGTGCGCAACTTCGATCAGCGAGGGGAGCGCGGGGCGGCCCTCGCCGTCTATCGCGACGGCCGGAAGGTCGTGGACCTCTGGGGCGGCACCCGCGATGTCGACGGCACCGCCCCGTGGGCCGTCGACACCGCCCAGGTCGTCCGCTCGGCGACCAAGGGCGTCGCCGCCTCCGTACCGCTGCTGCTGCACCAGCGGGGGCAGCTCGACCTGGACGCCCCGGTGGGCACGTACTGGCCCGAGTTCAAGGCCGCCGGCAAGGACCGGGCCCTCGTACGGCATCTGCTGGCACACCGGGCCGGGGTCCCCGTGCTCGACCGGCCCCTCACCGCGGACGAGGCCATCGACGGCACATCGGGCGCGCTCGCGGTCGCCGCGCAGGCGCCGGTCTGGGAGCCCGGAACGGATCACGGCTACCACGCCCAGACGTACAGCTGGCTGCTGTCCGAACTCGTCCGCAGGGTCACCGGACGCACCATCGGCCGCTGGATCGCCGAGGAGATAGCCCGCCCGCTCGACCTGGACTTCTGGGTGGGCCTCCCCTCCGACGAGGCGCACCGCGCGGGCCGCATCGGCCCGGTCGACGAACCGCCCACGGCTGCGGGCGGCGGGCTGAAGCTGCGGCCCAAGCGGTCCGTCACGGACGCCTACCGCGACCCGGAGTCGCTGACGCGTCGCGCCTTCGGCGCGATCGACCCGCTGCCGGACGAGAACGACCCCCGCTACCGCGCCGCCGAACTCCCCGCGTCGGGCGGGATTTCCACGGCCCGTGCCCTGGCCCGCTTCTACGCGGCCACCATCGGCGCCGTTGACGACGGCCACCGCCTGTTCGCCCCGGCGACCCTCACCCTCGCCCGCACCGAGGAGTCGGCCGGCCTCGACCGGGTCCTCGTCATCGGCACCCGCTTCGGCCTGGGCTTCATGCTCCACGGCCCGGCCTCCCCACTGCTGGGCCCCGGCTCCTTCGGCCACCCGGGCCGAGGCGGCTCCCTGGGCTTCGCGGACCCCGAGTCGGGCATCGCCTTCGGCTACGTCACCAACGGCATGCGCAAGGGCGTCACGGCGGACCCCCGGGCCCAGGCACTGGTGCGGGCGGTGCGGGCGGTGCGGGCGGCGCTCTGACCGTCGTGACGGTCCCCCACGTCAGTCCCACCGCGGGTCGACGAGCCGAGGTCCCGCGCGGCCCGCCGGGTACTCCCGCGACACCCACGCGGCGAGGTGTGCGGCCGCCGCCGTCAGCCCGCCCTCAGCATCAGCCCGATGCCCACCACCATCAGCCCCGCCGCCACGATGCGCGGACCCCCGAAGCGTTCCTTGAAGAACAGCGCGCCTATCGCCGCGCCGACGATGATCGACGACTCCCGCAGGGCGGCGATCGGGGCCAGTGCGGCGCGTGTCTGGGCCCAGAGCACCAGGGAGTACGCGACGAGGGACAGCACCGCCCCGAGGAAGCCGCGGGCCGCGTGGGGGCGCAGGCGGGCCAGGAGGGTGCCGCGGAAGCGGTACCCGGCGTAGGCCGGGATCACCAGGCCCTGCATGAGCATCAGCCAGGCGATATAGCCGATGGGGGTGCCCGAGGCGCGCACACCGACACCGTCGACGACCGTGTACGCGGCGATCGAGAGCCCGGTGGCGAGCGCGGCCAGCAGCGCGGGCCAGTGCGGACGGGTGCCCGCGCCGCGAAAGCCCCACAGGGCCACGCCGACCAGGCCGGCGGAGGCGACCGCGACGCCGGTGAGCTGCCAGGTCGTCAGGCTCTCGCCGACGAAGACCGCGGCGAGTACCGTCACCACCAGCGGGGCCGTGCCCCGGGCGATCGGGTACATCTGACCGAAGTCACCGAGCGTGAACGACCGCATCAGCAGCACCTGGTAACCGACGTGCAGCAGGGCGGACGCCACCAGGTAGGGCCAGGCCCCGGCCTGCGGCAGCGGGGTGAAACAGGCGGCCACCGCGGCGATCGACGTCGAGCAGCCTCCGATCAGGGTGAACGCGACGAGCTGGTCCTTGACGGTGTGCGCGAGCGCGTTCCAGGTGGCGTGGGTGAAGGCGGCCAGCAGCACAGCCGCCGCGACGAGCGGGGTCACGTGCCGGTCACCCCGCACCCGGTGGCGGGTAGCGGCAAGCGGGCGGGGAACTCCGGAGCACTCATGGTCCGCACGCTAACCGTTAGCTGTACGGGCCATGCGCCCGGGTGCCCGCCCCCGCCGTCCGTTCTGTCCGCCCCGTCCTCGCTCAGTCCGCGTTCAGCACCGACGCCACCAGCGGGCCCGCCGCGTCGCCGCCGTGGCCGCCCGAGTCCACGACCGCCGCTGCCGCCAGGTCGTCCGCGAAGCCGGTGAACCAGCTGTTGGACGTGGCGTTCCCGTCCACTTCCGCAGAGCCGGTCTTCGCTCCCTTGTCCCCGCCGACCTGCCTCATCGCATTGGCGGCGGTGCCGCTGGTCGCGGTGCGGCGCATCATCTCCCGCAACTGCCCGGCCACGGAGCCGGGCAGACTGCGCGCCGCGGTGACCCGCTCGCGGCCGTCGAGGTCCAGCGGCACGATGATGGGCTGCTTGAACGTGCCGTTCTTCGCGGTCGCGGTGATGGACGCCATGTTCAGGGCGTTCATCTGAACGGTTCCCTGCCCGATGTACTGGGCTGCCGCCTCGCCCTGGGTTTCTTCCGGCACGCTTCCGTCGAAGGACGTGATGCCGGTCTGCCACTCGAGCCCGATACCGAACACCTCGCGCGCCTCCTTCGGCAGCGCGGCGTCGTCCTTCGCGTCGTCGATCAGCTTGATGAAGGCGGTGTTGCAGGAACGGGCGAAGCTCTCGGCGAAGGACTTGCCCTCGATGGTGAAATTGCTCAGATTGTGGAAGGTCCGGCCGTGGTAGACGGCGTCCTTGGGGCACTCGACGGTGCGTCCCGCGTCGACGAGGCCCTTCTCCATCAGCATCGCCGAGGTGGCGATCTTCATGGTCGAGCCGGGGGCCTGCTTGCCCTGGAAGGCCGCGTTCCAGCGCCCGTCGCGGTTGTTGGCGACCGCCCGCACCGCTCCGGTGCTCGGCTGTATCGCCACCACCGAGGAATTGCCGTACCGCATCACGGCTTTCTCGGCCGCCGCCTGTACGTCGGCGTCGAGGGTGGTGGGCAGCTCGCCGGGCTCGCCCTTGGACAGGGCGAGCAGCGTCCGGTCCGGCGCGTCCGCCTGGCCGCTCTCCACGACCAGCTCCACCCCCGCCTTGCCGCCCGCCTTGTCGCCGTAGCGCTCGCGCAGCTCCTCCAGAATCGGCCCGAGCGAGGGGTACTTCTCCTTGGTCAGCTCCTGGCCGTTGCGGTCGACCGCCTTGATCGGCGGCGCGGTCGCGGTCCCGGTCCGTAGCGACTCCCCCTTGCGCAGCTCCGGGTGCAGCACCCCCGGCTGCCAGTCCACCAGCGGCCTGCCCGTGGTCAGTCCCCGTACGACGGTGAGCGAGGAGTTGTACGCCAGCGGCTTGCTCTGCCCCTGGTACGAGACCACCGCGCTCACGCCGAACGGCACCTTCGTGCCCGCCGGCCTGCCCGGCGTCAGCTTCACCTCGCCTATGTGCGCGGTGCTGCCGTACCCGGTGAGCGCGGGCCGCGCCTCGGCCGCGTTGTTGGTCAGATCGGCGGCCGCCTCCGCGTCCCCCCGCGCCCAGGCCGCGAGGAACTCCTTCGCGGTCGCCTGGATCTCCTCTGCGCTGGGCGGCCCGCTTCTCTCCGACGCGGACAGGGTCCCGGTGCCGTCTTCGCCGCCGCTCTCGTCGTCCGTCACCAAGTCGTACGCTCCGTACGCCACCCCCGCTGTGAAAACGGCGAACACCGCGCCGACTATGGCGACTTTCGCTCCACTGCGCATTGCCTGGTCCTTCCCCCGTGGCGACCACCGGTCGCGATGGTCACCTGGCCATGATGTGAACGCGTTCAAGTGGTCTGGCTCACCCTAAGTGGCCTACGTGGCAACGGGGATGGTCGTTACCGGACCGGAATCGGGGCAGGAGCGAGGGTGCGGCGCGTCACGTCCCCGGCGCCGCAGAGCGAGGAGCCGGGGCCGTCAGGACGGCCCCGGCTGCCTTCGTCCCGTGCGTCAGGCGTCGGCGGCGGCCTTGCGGCGGCGAGTGACGACCACGGCCCCGGCGCCGAGCGCGAGAGCCACGCCACCCGCGAGGGCGATCGCGGGCATGGCGCTGCTCGAACCGGTCGTGGCGAGCGCGCCGCCGGATCCGGTCACCGCGGTCTCGGACGAGCCTCCCTGGGCGCTGAGGGCGGGGGCGTCGGGGGTGCTCGTCTTCCCCGTGGTGCCGGTGGCTCCACTCTGCCCCTCGGTGCCGGCAGTCCCGCCGGGCTTACCCGGACCGCCGGCCTCGCCGGGCTTTCCGCTCTCCTGCCCCGCACCCTCGCCGCCGGCGAGTGCCTTCTCGGCCTCCGCGAGCGCCTTCTTGGCATCCTCCAGCTTCTGCTTCGCCGCGTCCCCCGCCCGTCGGAGGACCTCGATCGCCCGGGCCTGGGCCACAAAGGCGTCGTCGCGGGCGGTGACGGCCTCCTTGGCCTTGGCGTCGGCGGCCGTCTTCGCCGCGGCGGCGGTCTCGGCGGCCGTCCGGGCCTCGTCGAGCGCCTGCTGCGCGGCGGCCTTCTCCTCGTCGGTGGTGGTGCTGTCCAGCTTGGACTGGGCCTCCACGACGGCCCGGTCCGCCTCGGCCTTGGCGGTGGCGGCGGCCTTCGCCGCAGCCCACGCCTCCCGGGCAGCGACCGTCAGAGGGAAGGTGGCCGTGGCCATGGAATCGAAGACGTTGTTGGCGTCCTTCACCGCGATGACAGCGGCGTCGTACTCCTTCTGCGCGAGACCGACCGCCTGCCTCAGCTCCTCCACGGACGGCGTCGCCTTCTGCGTCCAGGCGGCCGGCTTCTCCTGGGCGAAGGCGGGCGTGGCGGAGAGGAGTACGACCGGCGTGGTCACGGCGGCGGCGATGGCGGTCGCGAGAGTGCGTCGCAGTTTCAAGAGGTTCCCCCTGGTCGGTGGTCGTGAAGCGGCCACGCCTGCGGAGTGTTCACGCAGCGCGTGGCGCCCCGGCGATGCTATGGCCGGACATGAGCGCCGCCGCGCCGGATTTCCCGCGCCGACACCGGAGTCATCGCTCCCCCTGGTGGACATACCGCGTGAAACGGGATAGTTGCCCATGGAGGGCGCGACCGATGTGTGAATCACCTCATGGTCACGAAATGGGCGGTAGGACCGTCAGCTGTACCGCCCCTGCTCCCCGAACCCCGGCTAGACCCAGGTGTCCAGCCACATCCTGTTGCGCCAGTCGTCCATCGGGATCGCCTGCCCGGTGTAGATGGGCCAGAAGTAGATGAAGTTCCAGATGATGAGCAGGACCAGCACCCCCGCCCCCACCGCGCCGATCGTCCTGCGCCGTTCGTCCGAGCCGGGCGGGCCGATGATCGCGCCGATCAGCATCGCCAGCGCGAGGCACAGGAACGGCACGAAGACGACCGCGTAGAAGAGGAAGATCGTGCGCTCCTGGTACAGGAACCACGGCACCCAGCCCGCCACCACCCCGCACAGGATCCCGCCCGCCCGCCAGTCGCGGCGGAAGAGCCAGCGCCACAGCACGTACGCCAGCGCGAAGCAGGCCGCCCACCACAGCAGGGGAGTGCCCATCGCGAGGACTTCGCGGGCGCACTTGTCCGCCGCGGTCGCGGGGCAGCCGGATCGGCCCGCGGACGGGTCCTCGTAGAAGTACGAGACCGGGCGGCCCAGGACGATCCAGCTCCAGGGGTTGGACTGGTAGGTGTGACCGGACGTCAGGCTGACGTGGAAGTCGTACACCACGGTCTCGTAGTGCCACAGGCTCCGCAGCCAGTCGGGCAGCCAGGACCAGGCCCCGTCGCCGCCCTCGGTACGCGCCCAGTCGCGGAAGTAGCCCTTGTCCGTGGCGATCCAGCCGGTCCAGGAGGCCACGTAGGTGACGATCGCGACCGGAATCGTGGACATGAAGGCCGGGAGTACGTCGCGACGCAGCACCGCCCGGTACGGCCGCACCCCGCCGGCCGTGCGGCGGGCCCCCACGTCCCACAGGACCGTCAGCAGGCCGAAGGCGGCCAGGAAGTAGAGGCCGTTCCACTTGGTGGCGCAGGCGAGGCCCAGCATCAGCCCGGCCGTGAGCCGCCAGGGCCGCCAACCGAGCCGGAGGCCGGCGGCGACCCCGGCGTCAGGGCGCAGCACCCCCTCAGCGTCCACCGGCAGCGCGGCGGCCAGCCGGGCCCGGGCCAGGTCGCGGTCGATGAGGAGGCAACCGAAGGCGGCCAGGACGAAGAACATCAGCACCAGGTCGAGTAGCGCCGTGCGGCTCATCACGAAGTGCAGTCCGTCCACGGCGAGCAGCGCGCCCGCCAGGCACCCCAGGAACGTCGAGCGCAGCAGCCGCCGCCCGATCCGGCAGAGCATCAGCACCGACAGCGTGCCGAGCAGCGCCACCATGAACCGCCAGCCGAACGGCGTGAAGCCGAAGAGCTGCTCACCCAGGCCGATGACCCACTTGCCGACCGGCGGGTGCACCACATAGCCGGGCTCCACCGGCACGGGCACCGCGTCGGGGTTCGCCAGAATCGACTTGTCGATGTCCTTGGGCCAGGACGCCTCGTAGCCCTGCTTGACCAGGGCCCAGGCGTCCTTCGCGTAGTACGTCTCGTCGAATATCACCGCCTTCGGGCTGCCCAGGTGCCAGAACCGCAGCACCCCGGCGACCAGCGCCACCAGCAGCGGACCGGCCCAGGCCATCAGCCGTCCGACGGCCGGTGCGGCCGTCGGGGGGACACCGAGCTGCGCCCACACCCGCCCCGACGGCCGGGTGTACGGCGGCACAAGACGGTCCCGCAGTCCGATGACGGGCCGCGGGACATAGCCGAATGCGCGTAGGCGCTGCTGCCAGGAGTGTGGCTGCGCTGGTTGTTCCACGGCTTCCTTTCCCGGCAGGGCGCGTGGGGCAGTACTGGTCACCGCGCCATCGTAGGGAACGCGGCTGTGCGCGCGGGTGGCGCACACGGCGCGGGAGGAGGTGTGCCGTCCTGCGAGGATGGGTCCGTGACTGGGACTGGATCGGTGACTGGAACGCTCGTACTGGCGGGGACGCCCATCGGCGATGTGGCGGACGCGCCGCCGCGGCTGGCGGCCGAGCTGGAGACCGCCGATGTGGTGGCCGCCGAGGACACCCGGCGGCTGCGCCGTCTCACCCAGGCGCTCGGGGTGCAGACACGCGGCCGGGTCGTGTCGTACTTCGAGGGCAACGAGTCGGCCCGTACGCCCGAGCTGGTCGAGGCCCTGGAGGGCGGGGCGCGGGTGCTGCTGGTGACCGACGCGGGCATGCCTTCGGTGTCCGACCCCGGCTACCGGCTGGTCGCTGCGGCCGTCGAGAAGGACATCAGGGTCACCGCCGTGCCGGGTCCCTCCGCGGTGCTCACGGCGCTCGCGCTGTCCGGACTGCCCGTGGACCGCTTCTGCTTCGAGGGTTTCCTGCCACGCAAGGCCGGTGAACGGCTCGGCCGGCTGCGTGAGGTCGCCGGCGAGCGGCGCACTCTCGTCTACTTCGAGGCCCCCCACCGGCTCGACGACACCCTCGCCGCCATGGCGGAGGTGTTCGGCGCCGAGCGCAGGGCGGCCGTCTGCCGCGAGCTGACGAAGACGTACGAGGAGGTCAAGCGGGGTGGTCTCGCCGATCTCGCGGCCTGGGCGGCGGAGGGCGTACGCGGCGAGATCACCGTCGTCGTCGCCGGCGCCCCGGACACCGGGCCCGCGGAGCTGAGTGCGGACGAACTGGTGCGCAGGGTGCGGGTGCGCGAGGAGGCGGGCGAGCGGCGCAAGGAGGCGATCGCCGCCGTGGCCGCGGAAGCGGGGCTGCCCAAGCGGGAGGTGTTCGACGCCGTGGTCGCGGCGAAGACCGCGGCCGGTGGCCAGCGGTGACAAAAGGTATCCACGTGAGCGCCGAGAGAAACCGGCAAGGGTGCACCGCGGGAACGCCAAGGTAAAGAGACTAACCTGAAAGGCAAAGCACAGACCGTGTGGTGAGCCTTTCTGGCATGGGATGGCTAAATCTCCTCCTCCTTCCTTCCATCAATCGGCGGGCGCTGATGCGCTTCCGTCGAAAAGGGCGTCCACTGGTCCGGTGGAGAGGAGCTCACATGAGCGACATCGCGGGTATCCGGATCGTGTGCGAAGCCTATGCCTTCGCCTGTATGCGCTGCGGTTACGGCTGGGAGCAGGCGTACGAGATAGAACACCACACCGACGCCTCGGGAAACGACTTCGTCATCTACAAGGCGGACGGCATACGCGTTCCCTCGCCGCTCAGCCGGCCCACCTGCCTCAACTGCGAGGGGCACACGGTGCGCATCATGCGCGCGGGTCAGGTCTCGTCGGTGGTGAACCCCCTGAACGAGCACTACCACTACCCCGTCGCGCCCGGCATCGCCGGTCCCGTGCCCGCGACATACACCTCGTCCAGGAAGGCGGCGCGAGAAGCCGCCCGGCCCGTCACCGCCCAACCCGCTGCCGCGCAGGCCGCCGCAGGGTCCGCCCGTGAGCCCAGGCCCGCCAAGCGCAGGCGGCTGGCCGCGCTGTTCCGCTCCTCCCGCCACGATCGGCTCGAGAAGTAGCCCTCCACCGCGGGGAAGTGGCCCACGGTAGTCAACTGATGACAGACGGTGGGCGGTTCGGGGGCGTCTCCGTGGCGCGCCTAGGATCGCGGTCATGAGCCCCCGGAACGACAACACCACCCCTCCGCCGCCACCGGCACCCCTGCGGGTGCCGGTCGCCGACTCGCACACCCATCTGGACATGCAGAGCGGGACCGTCGAAGAGGGCCTCGCGAAGGCCGCGTCGGTCGGTGTGACGACCGTCGTGCAGGTGGGCTGCGACATCAAGGGCTCCCGCTGGGCGGCGGAGACCGCGGCCACGTACGAGAACGTGCACGCCGCCGTCGCCCTGCACCCCAACGAGGCCCCGCGCATCGTGCTGGGCGATCCCGGGGGAAGTCCGTCCCGGCGGGAGGCCCGTGATGCGGGTGGGACTTCCGCGCTCGACGAGGCGCTCGCCGAGATCGACCGGCTCGCCGGGCTCCACCAGGTGCGGGCCGTCGGCGAAACGGGGCTCGACTATTTCCGCACCGGCCCCGAAGGCATCGCGTCACAAGAAGCGTCGTTCCGCGCCCATATCGAGATCGCCAAACGGCACGGAAAAGCACTCGTCATTCACGACCGGGACGCGCACGACGATGTTCTGCGCATTCTCGCCGAGGAAGGCGCCCCCGAACGGACCGTGTTCCACTGCTATTCGGGTGACGTCGATATGGCCCGGATCTGCGCGGACGCCGGCTACTACATGTCGTTCGCCGGCAACGTGACGTTCAAGAACGCCCAGCCCCTCCGCGACGCGCTTGCCGTCGCACCGCTGCAGCTCGTTCTGGTGGAGACCGACGCCCCTTATCTGACCCCCGCGCCCTACCGCGGGCGGCCCAACGCGCCGTATCTGATTCCGGTCACGCTGCGTGCCATGGCGGAGGTCCGGGGGATCGACGAGGACGCCATGGCGGAGGCCATCGCAGCCAACACGGCCTGCGCTTTCGGCTACTGAGCGGGTTCCCGCACCCGCCCTTGGAGGCCGCTCGCGGCCGCATACGGCTCGCGACACCAAGTAGCCGGGTTGCTTGGGAGAGTGACCGTCCTCGGCTAGGGTCCCGGCGTCGTGAGCACTTCGCAGGGTAGTCACCGCACCGCGGCCGGCGCCCGCGCCGCCACCGAACCCGATACGGGGACGGGCGGCGCCCGCGCCGGTGAGCACTGTGCCGCCCGGCGCCGCACGGCGGCGGGCCGCAGAGGTCCCCGGCAGGGTCAGGGCCTGCACCTGGGCCGGACCCTGAATCTGAGCCTGAATCTGAATCTGCGCCGCCTTCTCCCGCAGGCCCTCGTGATCGCCCTGCTCGCCGGTGGCACCTCCGCCTTCGTCGCCGCCGACAAGGCCGTGCTGCTCACCGTCGACGGCGTGCCGCGCAGCCTGCACACCTTCGCCGGTGACGTGGCCGAGCTGCTCGGTGAGGAGGGCGTGGCCTTCGGCGACCACGACATCGTGGCCCCGGCTCCCGGCACGTCCCTGGCCGACGGGGACGAGATCGTCGTCCGCTACGGCCGCCCCGTCACCCTCAGCCTCGACGGCCACCGCCGCCAGGTGTGGACCACGGCCCACACGGTCGAGGACGCGCTGGACCAGCTCGGGGTGCGAGCCGATGGCGCGTACCTGTCCGTGTCCCGTTCGCGGCCTATCTCGCGCAGGGGCCTCAGCCTCGACGTACGCACCGAGCGTGAGATCACCGTGCGGGCCGACGGCCGCGCCCGTACGGTCCACACCAACGCGGCCACCGTTCGGGAGGCCGTCGGCGCGGCCGGTTTCCGCCTCGGCGGTGAGGACGCCACGTCCGTGCCGCCCGGCAGCTTCCCGCGCGACGGCCAGACGATCACCGTCCTGCGCATCGCCACCGGCGAGGAGGCCCGCGAGGAGCACGTCCCGTACGCCACCGTCAGGGTGGAGGACCCCGCCCTGGCCTCCGGCACCGAGCGCGTCGAGCAGCGGGGACGGCACGGTGTGCGCCGGACCACCTTCGCCGTACGCACCGTCAACGGGGTCCGGGAGGGCCGGCCGCGGAAGATCGCGGAGGAGCTGGTGCGCAAGCCGCGCGCCGAGCGGGTCAGAGTCGGCACCAGGCCCAGGCGGCTCCCTGACCAGCAGATCAGGGCCGGCTTCAGCGCCGGGTCCGGCGGCAGGGTCAGTGGCGCCGAGGGCCTCGACTGGGACGGGCTGGCCGCGTGCGAGTCCGGGGGCAGGGCGGGAGCGGTCGATCCGTCGGGCACGTACGGCGGGCTCTATCAGTTCGACAAGCGCACCTGGCGCTCGATGGGCGGCCGGGGGCGGCCCCAGGACGCCCCTGCCACCGAGCAGACGTACCGGGCGAAGAAGCTCTACTCACAGCGGGGGTCGAACCCGTGGCCGCACTGCGGCCGTAGGCTGTACCGGTGAGCACCACCGATCCCGATGCCCTCCTCGGCCCCGCCGACATCCGAGAACTGGCCGCAGCGCTTGGCGTACGCCCCACCAAGCAGCGCGGCCAGAACTTCGTCATCGACGCCAACACCGTCCGCAGGATCGTCCGCACCGCCGAGGTCCGGCCCGACGACGTGGTGGTGGAGGTCGGCCCCGGGCTGGGCTCGCTCACCCTCGCGCTGCTGGAGGCCGCGGACCGGGTGACGGCCGTCGAGATCGACGATGTGCTCGCCGCCGCGCTGCCCACGACGATCGCCGCGCGGATGCCGCAGAAGAAGGACCGTTTCGCGCTGGTCCACTGCGACGCCCTGCACATACAGGAGCTGCCGGGCCCGCCGCCGACCGCGCTCGTCGCGAACCTCCCGTACAACGTGGCCGTGCCCGTGCTGCTGCACATGCTGGACCGCTTCCCGACCATCGAGCGCACCCTCGTGATGGTGCAGTCGGAGGTCGCCGACCGGCTCGCCGCCGGACCGGGCAACAAGGTGTACGGCGTCCCGTCCGTGAAGGCCAACTGGTACGCGGAGGTCAAGCGGGCCGGGGCGATCGGCCGCAACGTCTTCTGGCCCGCGCCGAACGTCGACTCGGGGCTCGTGTCCCTGGTCCGGCGCACCGAGCCGCTGAGGACGACCGCCACGAAGGCCGAGGTGTTCGCCGCGGTCGACGCCGCCTTCGCCCAGCGCCGCAAGACCCTGCGCGCCGCACTCGCCGGATGGGCCGGCTCTCCGGCCGCCGCGGAGGCTGCGCTGGTCGCGGCAGGGATCTCGCCGCAGGCGCGGGGCGAGTCGCTGACGGTGGAAGAATTCGCCCGTATCGCGGAGCACAAGGGAGCCGAGAAAGCGTGAGCGCAGGCGTCACCGTACGGGTACCGGCCAAGGTCAACGTCCAGCTGTCGGTGGGCGGGGTGCGCCCCGACGGCTACCACGACCTGGCCAACGTCTTCCTGGCCGTCGGCCTCCACGACGAGGTCACGGTCACCCCGGCCGACACCCTGACCATCAGCTGCTCGGGCCCGGACGC
Source organism: Streptomyces sp. NPDC059828 (assembly GCF_042731955.1). Lineage (NCBI taxonomy): Bacteria > Bacillati > Actinomycetota > Actinomycetes > Kitasatosporales > Streptomycetaceae > Streptomyces > Streptomyces sp. NPDC059828. Next base: position 113,193 of record NZ_JBHWIW010000010.1, read on the forward strand.
CGGCCAGGTCCCGCTGGACCGCAGCAACCTCGCCGCCCGCGCGGCGGAGCTGCTCGCCGCTCGGCACGGCATCGAGCCGAACGTGCACATCCACATCGCCAAGGACATTCCCGTCGCGGGCGGTATGGCGGGCGGCAGTGCCGACGGCGCGGGTGCGCTGCTGGCCTGCGACACGCTGTGGGGCCTTGGTTCGCCGCAGTCCGAACTCCTCGGCATCTGCGCCGAACTCGGGAGCGATGTGCCCTTCAGCCTGGTCGGCGGGGCGGCACTCGGCACCGGCCGCGGTGAGCGGCTCACCGTCCTGCCGGTCGGCGGGGACCTCCACTGGGTGTTCGCGGTCGCCGACGGCGGCCTGTCGACGCCCGCCGTCTACAGGGAGTTCGACCGCCTGAACGAGGGCGTGGACGTCCCTGCCCCGGTGGCGTCGCCCGATCTGCTCGACGCTCTGCGCACGGGCGACGCGGGCGCGCTGGCGGGCGCGTTGGTGAACGACCTCCAGCCCGCGGCGCTTTCGCTGCGCCCCTCGCTCGCGGCCACGCTGACGGCGGGCACGGATGCGGGGGCGCTGGCCGCGCTGGTGTCCGGGTCCGGGCCGACCACGGCGTTTCTCGCCAAGGACGCTGACACGGCGGAACACATCGTGGAAGCCCTGCTGGCTTCGGGAAGCTGCCGCACGGCCCGCGTGGCCCAGTCACCGGCGCGCGGCGCGACGGTCCTCTAGCGTCGCCTGATCCCGCCGGGATCGCGGCACCCGGTTCCGCGTACTCATAAGGAAGTTGAGTACCTGAGCGCTGACGCCGCGGGGTCCGGTGACGCGACCGTGAAGGCATGGGATCAAGCGTTCGTGAGCTCGCCGAAGCCACCCCGGACACCCGGGACCGCTACGTCGACCTGCTGAGGGTCGCCTCGCTCGGCACGGTGGTGCTCGGCCACTGGCTGATGGCCGCCGTCACCGCCGACGGCGTGGGCAACCTGCTCGCCATAGTGCCGCAGCTCCAGCTGCTGACGTGGGCCTTGCAGATCATGCCGGTGTTCTTCTTCGTCGGCGGCTTCTCGCACGCGCTCTCCTACCGCTCGCTGCACCGCAATCGGCAGGAAGGGCCGGGGGGTTCCGTGTACGCGGCGTTCCTGCGTGCCCGGCTGCGGCGACTGCTGCGGCCCACGATGGTCTTCATCGGGGTGTGGGGAGCCGCTGCGCTGATCATCCAGCTGCTCGGCGGGGGCAGTGGGCTCACGGGAGTCACGCTGCGCCTGGTGACCCAGCCGCTGTGGTTCATCGGCATCTATCTCGCCATGGTCGCCTTCACTCCGCCGCTGCTCAAGCTCCACGAGCGCTACGGCTGGGCCGCGTTCGGCGCACTCGCCGCAGGCGCGGTCGCGGTGGACGCGCTGCGGTTCGGCCTCGGCGTCCCGTATGTGGAGTTCATGAACTTCGCCTTCGTCTGGCTCGCCGTCCACCAGCTCGGATTCCTCCGCGCCGACGGCCGTCTGCGCCTCCCAGCCGCCCTCGCCGTGAGCGGACTCGCCGGGGCCGTCGCGCTCGTCGCCCTCGGCCCGTATCCGCTGTCCATGGTCGGCATGCCGGGCGAGAAGGTCTCCAACATGGCCCCGCCGACCCTGGCCCTGCTGTGCCACGGCCTGTGGCTGGTGGGCGCGGTGGAGCTGCTGCGCGGCCCCGGCGCCCGTTTCGTGGCCCGTCCCCGGGTGTGGCGCACGGTCGTCGCCGCCAACGGCATCGCCATGACCGCCTTCCTCTGGCACCTCACCGCCATGCTCGGCGTCTACGGCGCCCTGCTCGCCACCGGCACCACGCTCCCCGACCCGGCCTCGTCCGCCTGGTGGGTCCAGACCCCGCTGCGGATCGCCGCGGCGGCAGTGCTCACGGCCGCCCTGGTAGCTGCCTTCCGCACCTTCGAACGCCCCGCCCCCGCACCGGCCGCCCCGGGCTCGGGCCCCTTGGCCGCCCTCGGCATCACCTGCTGCCTGCTCGGTGTGCTCGGCCTGTCGATGGTCGGCTTCGCCGGTCTCCTGGAGGGCCGCTCGGCGATGCTGATCGCCTTCCCGGTGACGGCTCCGGTGGCGGTTGCGATGACGCTGGTGGGGTGGCTGCTGGTGGAGCGGTCCGGCCGACTCGGGGGCAGGCCGGCCTGAACCCACCGGTCCCGCGGTACGGGCGGCTGAAACCGGAGGTGCCCCCGACGACTAGGCTGGGAGGTCGATCGATTCCCCTGTCAGGAGAGAAATGGCCGTCAACCTGGTCAATGTCGAGGCAGTCAGCAAGGTGTACGGCACCCGTGCCCTGCTCGACGGCGTGTCGCTCGGCGTGTCCGAGGGGGACCGTATCGGCGTCGTCGGGCGCAACGGAGACGGGAAGACCACCCTGATCCGGATGCTCGCCAAGCTGGAGGAGGCCGACACCGGACGGGTCACTCACAGCGGTGGGCTGCGGCTCGGAGTGCTGACGCAGCACGACTCGCTCGACCCCGGTGCCACGGTCAGGCACGAGGTCATCGGTGATCTCGCCGACCACGAGTGGGCCGGGAACGCCAAGATCCGCGACGTGCTCACGGGGCTGTTCGGCGGGCTTGACCTGCCGGGGTTCCCGCAGGGCCTCGACACCGTGATCGCGCCGCTGTCCGGTGGCGAGCGGCGCCGGATCGCGCTGGCCAAACTGCTGATCGCCGAGCCGGACCTGATCGTCCTGGACGAGCCCACCAACCACCTCGACGTGGAGGGCATCGCCTGGCTCGCCCAGCACCTGCGGACGCGGCGCTCGGCGCTTGTGTGCGTCACGCACGACCGGTGGTTCCTCGACCAGGTCTGCACCCGCATGTGGGACGTGCAGCGCGGCACGGTGTACGAGTACGAGGGTGGCTACTCCGACTACGTCTTCGCCCGTGCCGAGCGCGAGCGCATCGCCGCCACCGAAGAGGTCAAGCGGCAGAACCTGGTCCGCAAGGAGCTGGCCTGGCTGCGGCGCGGGGCGCCGGCACGGACGTCGAAGCCACGGTTCCGGGTGGAGGCGGCCAATGAGCTGATCAAGGACGTGCCGCCGCCGCGGGACAGGTCCGAGCTGATGAAGTTCGCCACCACCCGGCTCGGCAGGACCGTGTTCGAGCTGGAGGACGTGACCGTCCAGGCGGGCCCCAAGGTGCTGCTGAAGCATCTGACCTGGCAGCTCGGACCGGGCGACCGGATCGGGCTGGTCGGGGTCAACGGCGCGGGGAAGACCTCGCTGCTGCGGGCGATGGCCGAGGCCGCCCGCAGCGAGGGGGAGCGGCAGCCGAGCGCAGGGCGGATCGTCAGCGGCAAGACCGTGAAGCTGGCCTACCTCTCGCAGGAGGTCGCCGAGCTCGACCCGGCTCTGCGGGTGCTGGAGGCCGTGCAGCAGGTGCGGGACCGCGTCGACCTCGGCAAGGGGCGGGAGATGACGGCGGGGCAGCTCTGCGAGCAGTTCGGCTTCACCAAGGACAAGCAGTGGACCCCGGTCGGCGACCTCTCCGGTGGTGAGCGGCGCAGGCTCCAGCTGCTGCGGCTGCTGATGGACGAGCCCAACGTCCTCTTCCTCGACGAGCCCACCAACGACCTCGACATCGAGACCCTGACCCAGCTCGAGGACGTCCTCGACGGCTGGCCCGGATCGATGATCGTGATCTCTCACGACCGCTTCTTCGTCGAGCGCACCACCGACCAGGTGTACGCGCTGCTCGGTGACGCCGCGCTGCGGATGCTGCCGCGCGGGATCGACGAGTACCTGGAGCGGCGCCAGAGGATGATCGAGGCCGCCGTCCCGTCCCCGGCTCCGGCCGCCGAGAGGTCTGCCGCCCCGGAGAAGTCCGCAGCCGAACTGCGCGCCGCCAAGAAGGAACTCCAGAAGATCGAGCGGCAATTGGACAAGCTTTCCGAGAACGAGGCGAAGCTGCACTCGCAAATCGCCGAAAACGCCACCAACTTTGAAAAGGTGGCGGAACTCGACGCGAAGCTGCGTGAATTGGCGGCAGAGCGCGAAGAGTTGGAAATGCGCTGGCTGGAGCTCGCCGAAGACGCCTGAACCGCGGTCGTGAAGCCGGTGTGCTGAGCCGGTAACAGAGGCATCACGGGCCGGTCCGCCCTTGGGTACAGGGGAGGACCGGCCCCGTTTTGCGCGCCCACCGGGTGATACAAAGAAGGCCCGCTCGACTGACGCAACGCTGCGCCATCCATGTCCGATTCGCTCCTTTCCGCAGGCAACTGCCGTGCGGAATCGCGGGGGAGGCCGATCGGGCACTGGACCGCACGAAGGGGGAAGCGCTGATATGTCTCAGCCGCCCAGCCAGCCACTGCCGCAGGGTGGTTCCGGGGATCCCCAGGACCTTCCCGCGGGCTCACCGGGCCAGGGGCACGCGCAGCCGCAGGTCCCCCCGCCGCCCGCGCAGCCGCCCCGGACACCGGAGGCCCCGCCACAGCCTCCGCCCACGGGTGCGCCCGAGCCTTCGCCGTCCGGTTACGGCTATCCGCAGCAGCCGGGTCCGTACGGCGCGCAGCCCGGTCCGTACGGTGCGCAGCCGGGCCCGTACGGCCAGCCGCAAGGCGCCGGTTACGGCTATCCGCAGCAGCCGGGTCCGTATGGCGCGCAGCCCGGTCCGTACGGTGCGCAGCCGGGCCCGTACGGCCAGCCGCAAGGCGCCGGTTACGGATACCCCCAGCAGCCGCAGCACCCCGGCGCGCCCACGCCCCCAGGCGGAAGTGGCGGTGGCAACCGCTTCAAGGGCAAGCCCGCCGCCATCATCGGCGCAGCCGTGGCCGCGCTCCTCGTCATCGGCACCGGCACCTGGTTCGCGCTCAGCCGCGATGACGGCGACAACAACACCAAGCCCGACGCCAAGCAGAGCACCGGACCCAAGCCTTCGGGTTCGCCGTCGGTGGACCAGGGCGACGGCAGCGGCAACGGCGACGCGGAGGAGGACCTCAACGCTGGCCGCAAGCCCGGCGAGGCGAAGGTCCTGTGGCTCGCCACGAACGATGTCGACCTGCCACGCAACGGTGCCGAGACATACGGCCCCTGGGTCGTCGGCGACACCGTCGTCAAGGGCCTCTACAAGCAGCTCGTGGGCTACTCGGCGACCGACGGCAAGAAGAAGTGGACCGTTCCCTTCCCGGCCGAGCTCTGCGCAGCCAGCCCCCGGGCAACGGACGGCGGAAAGCTCGTCGTCGCCTACAAGGACGGGGCGAGCGACCGTTCCAAGTGCACCCAGGTCCAGCAGGTCGACCTCACCACCGGCAAGGCGGGCTGGAAGCAGGTCATCAAGAAGAAGGCCGCTTTCGACCTCATCGGCGAGATCACCCTGGCCGTCAGCGGCGACACGGTGGCCGCGGCCCGCACCGGCTACTTCGACACCTTCCGGCTCAGCGACGGCAAGGCCGGCTTCGCCAAGGTCGCGGGTGACTGCCAGCCGAGCGGCTTCGCCGGCGGGCCCCGGCTGATCGCCTCCGAGAGCTGCCCGAGCGGAGACGGCAAGGCCCGCTACCAGCTCCAGGAACTCGACCCGGTCACCGGCAAGGCCAGGTGGACCTACAAGCTGCCGCTCAACTGGACGGTCTCCAAGGTCTACTCGGTCTCTCCGCTCGTGCTGTCGATGAGGGAGCGGGAGACCGACAAGTCGCAGCTCATCGCCCTCAACGCCAACGGCACCCTGCGTTCACAGATCGACGGCGGCGGAAAGAGCTACCAGGCGGGGTGCGGCAACTCGTTCAGCGTCTTCGGTGACGCACTCGAGGGCTGTGGCGGCACGGCGGCCGACGCGAACACCTTCTACATGGCCACCTCTGCCGGCACTTCCAGCGCCTCCCGTACCAATGAGGTCGTCGCCTTCAACCTCGCCACCGGTAAGCCGAAGTGGCGTGCCGCGGCTCCGGACGGCCACGAGATGATTCCGATGCGACTGGAGGGCTCCGAGGTCGTCGTCTACGTCAAGCCCACGTACAACAGCGGCGGCGCGGTGGCGACGCTCGCGCCCACGGGCGGCAAGCCCAAGGTGATCCTCCAGCACCCCGCGTCCACGGCCCAGATCGAGAACACCTTCTGGTCCCCGCTGACCGCGTACCAAGGCGGGCGTTTCTACATCGCGAGCGGCCGGGTGAGCGGGTCCAACGACGAGCAAGAGATGAAGACGAAGACCATGATGGCCTTCGGTGAGTGACGACTGTGACAGAGCGAATGCATCACCATCCCGAACAACCGTCGTCGTCCCCGTTCCCGGGGCAGTTCCCCGGGCCGGATGAGACGGCGCCGCAGCAACCCGGACCGTACGGCCCCGCCCAGGCGGGTCCCTACGCGAGCCTCAACCCCCACGGTGGCGGAGGCGCCCCCGTGCCCGGGCAGGCGCCCCCGGGGCCCGGCGGACCGTACGGCCCGCAGGACCCCGTAGGAGCGCACGGCCCGCAAGGCCCCGTCGGACCGTATGACCCGGCCCAGGCCCACCCCGCCGACGGGCTGCCCGGACCGGGGCAGTTCCCCGCGGCCGGTGGCGGCCGCCGCCGGTTCGGGCGGCCCGCCGTGCTGCTCGCCGCGGGCCTGGCCGCGCTGCTGCTGATCGGCGGCGGCACCTGGCTGGCCCTGTCGGGGGATGACGGCGGCGGGAAGACCAGCACCGGCGGGACGTCCGGTTCCTCGTCCGCCAAGGACAAGCCGGCCAAGAAGAGCGGGCCAGGCTCGTCCGACCCGGACACGGCCGAGACCGCCCGGATGAACGCCGACCGCAAGTCCGGCGACGCCAAGGTCCTGTGGCTGCGCAAGAACGATGTGGACGTGCCCGGAAGCGGCGCCGATGTGTTCGGCCCGTGGGTGGTCGGGGACAGCATCGTCACCGCCATGTACCGGACCGTCACGGCCCATTCGGTGAAGGACGGCACTCTGCGGTGGAGCCTGCCCCTGGGCGGTGACATCTGCAAGGCGCCCGAACACGCCTCCTCCGGCGGGAAGATCGTCATCGCCGTGCAGGAGAAGGCCGGCGACAAGATGGACGAGTGCCGGTCGCTGCGGATGATCGACCTGAAGACGGGCAAGGAGGGCTGGCGCCAGCACATCGCCGAGAAGGGCAACTTCGACTTCTTCCAGGACTACTCGATCGCCATCTCCGGGAACACCGTCGCGGTCGGCCGCATCAACCACCCGGTCGGCTACCGGCTCACCGACGGCAAGGAGCTGTTCGGCGAGTGGAAGGGTGAGATCTGCCAGCCGTACGCGTACGCGGCGGAGGGCCGCAGGCTCGTGGCCGCCGCCTCCTGCCCCGCGAAGGACCAGGACCACCCGCAGGAGGAGGTGCACGGGATCGATCCGGACACCGGCGCATCGCTCTGGAAGTACCGGATCAAGACCGGCTACCGGGTCGACCACGTGTACTCCGTCCGGCCGCTTGTCGTCTCGGTGACCAACCTGAAGGAGCAGAAGCACGCCGTCTTCGCCCTGGACGAGAAGGGCAAGATGCGCTCGACGCTCCAGAGCAAGGACGACTTCATGTTCGGGTGCAGCGACAAGGTCTCGGACGAGGGCAACCTGCAGACCTGCCAGGTCGTCGTGGACGGCAACACCCTCTACGCCGCCACCCAGAACGGCACGGAGGGCAAGGCCGCGATCGCCGCCTTCGACCTCCGCACCGGGAAGGTGGTCCGCCGTATCCCTGCTCCCGGGAAGCAGGTCCTCATGCCGCTGCGCATGAACCTCAAGGGGGAGAAGCTCATCGTCAGGGTCAGTGCCACGGACGGCGAAGGGGGTTCGCTCGCCCTCGTCGGGTCCCGCGGGACCAAGCTCGGCGAGCTCCTTCGCTTCCCCGCGTCGACCGCCAAGACGCAGCAGAGTTTCCCGGAGGCCGGCGGGACCTATGAGGACGGCCGCTTCTTCCTGGTGCACGACGTGGTCGTGGGCGCGAACGACACGGAGGAGAAGACGAGGAAGACGATGATGGCCTTCGGCGAGTGAGCACGTACGGATGACAACACCCGAGTTCGGTCAACTCCCCTTCTCCAGAGGTATGTACGCATGACACAGCCGCCGAGCCAGCCTCCGCAGCCCCCCAACCAGCCGCCACGGCCGCCGAGCCAGCCTCCGCAGCCGCCGAGCCAGCCTCCGCAGCCCCCCAACCAGCCGCCGCAGCCGCCGGGTCAGCCTCCGGCTCAGCAGCCCGCGCCGGGCGGATTCGGCGCGCCCATCCCGCCGCCGCAGAACCCGGGTTACGGCTACCCCCACACCCCGCCGCCCGGAGGCGCGGCCGGAGCCCCCGGCTACGGCTACCCGCAGGCACCGGGGCAGGTGCCCGGTCAGCAGCCGATGGACGGGCCGCCGCACGCCTACGGATATCCGACCCAGCCCGTGCAGCCGCACCAGCAGTTCGCCCACGTCCCTCCCACGCAGCCCATTCACCCCGCATCCGCCGCGCCGGCCAGGAAGCTCAGCGCCCCGGCGCTGATCATCATCGCCGCGGCCGTCGCGATCGTCCTGATCGTCGGCACCGGGGTCTGGTTCGCGATGAGCGACGACGGCGGCGGGGGCCGCGACGAGACCGAGGTCTCGACACAGGGCCCCACCGGCGGAACGGACAGCCCTGATGGCTCCACCGGGGGGAACGCGGGACCCGCCAAGGAGAAGGCTCCCGCCGACCCCGCGGCCAAGATGGCGTTCCAGGTGGCGCAGCCCAAGGTGACCGGCAACGATCTGGTCACCGTGCCCGGCTCCTGGGTCACCGACACCACGTACGTCAAGTCGGGCCCGTCCTCCATCGTCGGATACGACGCCGTCAAGGGCACCGTGCTGTGGACGATTCCGCTGCCCGGCCAGGTGTGCGCGGCGTCCCGGCACCAGTCCGCGGACAACAAGACGGCGATCGCGTACGAGCCCACCAAGCGCACCGCCCAGAAGAAGTTCGCCCCGTGCACCCAGGCCGCCGCCGTCGACCTCGGGACCGGCAAGCTGCTGTGGACCAAGTCGGCCAAGGGCACCGGGGACGAGGACCTCGCGATCCGCGAGATCACGCTGAGCGGCGACACCGTCGCCGTGGGCGGCACGGACGGCGGCGCGGCCTTCGACCTCGCCACCGGTGCGCAGCGCTGGAAGCCCCAGAGCGATGCCGAGGGCTGCTACGACATGGGCTACGGCGGAGGTCCGGCGCTGGCCGTGGTGCGCAAGTGCGGTGAATACGGCAGCCAGTACGTCGTCATCCAGGCGCTCAACGCGAAGACCGGCGCGCCGCTGTCCTCGTACAAGATGCCCGCGGGTGTGAAGTACGCGGGCATCGTGTCCACCCAGCCGCTGGTCGTGGCGGCCAATGTCGGCGACACCGCCGAAGACGGCAGTGCCGTGTCGGACTTCTTCTCCATCGACGAGAAGACCGGCAAGCTCAAGGCCAAGATCTCCGCGGACGCCGAGCGCTACGCGGCGGAGTGCGGTTCCACCGAGGTGGAGGCCTGCACCCGGGCGGTCGTCGGCAACGGCAGGCTCTACCTCCCGACCGAGAACCACGAGGTCAGCGGGGAAGGCCTCGACGAGACCAACGAGATCGTCTCCTTCGACCTCACCACCGGCAAGGCCACATCCGACCGCGCCGACGCGGGCGAGGGATACGAGCTGGTCCCGCTGCGCATGGACGGCGGCAACCTCCTCGCCTACAAGTCGCCCCCCTACGACAAGGGCGGACAGATCATCAGCATCGACGGGAGCGGCTTCAAGCCGTCGGTGCTGCTGGAGGTGGACAAGTCGGCACGTGAGGTGGAGGACACCTTCTCCGTGGATTCCGGCGAGATCCTCTTCTCGGGCGGCCGGCTGTACCTCTCCGAGACGATGGCGTCCGCGCCGTTGAGCAGCGACCGCAAGGGCTACTTGGCCGCCGCCTTCGTCACGGGCAGCAGCGGCTGACCGACAGGCACTCCGCGAGCGAGCCCGGCGCCCCCCACCGTGTTCGGGGCGCCGGGCCCGTTTGGGGAAGAATAAGACACAATGGTGGGGATAGTGCAG
>NZ_JBHWIW010000010.1:123187-155251 GCF_042731955.1 Streptomyces sp. NPDC059828
CCCACCCCATGGTATTGTTGGCCGCCGCCTTGGACCGGGGCACCCGCGGCGACCCACCCGCCCCCCCCGGCGCCCCCCCGCCCCCCCTACATTTCTTGGGGGCCCCGGGCCGTTTTGGCGAAGAATTCGACAATCTGGGGGGCTTCTGGCAGGTAACAGGCACACAACGTCGAACAAGCGTGTAGCTTGCCGGGTCAACAGGGCTGGTGTGGCCGGGGGGCCGACTCCAGGGGTATGGGGGGTTTGCTCGATGGGTGTGCGGCTCATGGTGGTCGACGACCACCGACTGCTCGCGGAAGCGCTCGCGTCGGCGCTCAAGCTGCGCGGGCACCGGGTGCTCGCCGCGGCGGCGCCTACGGCGGGAGCGGCCGAGCTGGTGGTGAGCAGGGCGCCGGAGGTGTGTCTGCTCGGTACGGCGACACCCGCGGAGCCGGGGGTCTTCGACCCGATCGCACGGATCAAACGGGAGCGCCCGCAGGTGGCCGTGGTGGTGCTGGGGCCCGTGCCCTCGCCGCGGGGGATCGCCGCGGCGTTCGCGGCGGGCGCGTCGGGTTATGTACGCCATGACGAGCGCATCGAAGGCGTCGAGCGGGCCATGATGAAGGCCCGCGCGGGGGAGACGGCGGTGGCGCCGCAGCTGCTCCAGGGCGCTTTCACCGAGCTGCTGAACCCAGCGGTCCAGCCGGACGACGAGGGACAGCGGCTGCTGCGGATGCTCACCCCCCGGGAGGTGGAGGTGCTGGTCCGGGTGGCCGATGGCGAGGACACCCGGCTGATCGCCGCGGGCATGGGCATAGCCCCGAGCACGGCCCGCACCCATGTCCAGCGGGTGCTGATGAAGCTCGGTGTGGGCTCCAGGCTGGAGGCGGCGGCCCTCGCGGCCCGCACCGGTCTGCTCGACCGTGCCCCGGAGGTGCCCCGCCGCGCCCAACCCCCCGCTCATTGACGGAGGGTGTGCGGGCGTGTTTCGTTGTGCGGGCTTCTGTTCGGTGAGGTGAGCGCACTGATGCTGCGAGCGGGGAGCGCCGGTGAGGAAGACGGTGACCAGGCTCGCCGATGGTCGTGAGCTGCTCTACTACGACCGCCGGGACGACATCGTCCGCGAGGCGGTCGACCGGCGCTCACCGGACTCCTCAGGGCCTGGGCAGGGTCTTGCCGGTCCGCCCGCCGGCGCCGCCGTCTCCGAGGTCCGCCACGACCCGCTGCTCGGCGACGCGGTGATCGTCGCCGCCCACCGCCAGGGCCGCACCCACCATCCACCCGCGGGGGAATGCCCCCTGTGCCCGTCGCGCGACGGCCGGCTCAGCGAGATCCCGGACCGCGACTACGAGGTCGTGGTGTTCGAGAACCGCTTTCCCTCCCTCTCCGGGGACACCGGCCGCTGCGAGGTGGTCTGCTTCACCCCCGACCATCACGCCTCCTTCGCCGACCTCAGCGAGGACCGGGCCGCCCTCGTCCTGGCCGCGTGGACGGACCGCACCTCCGCACTCGCCGAACTCCCGGGGGTCAGGCAGGTGTTCTGCTTCGAGAACAGGGGCGCGGAGGTCGGCGTGACCCTCGCCCATCCGCACGGGCAGATCTACGCGTATCCCTTCGTCACCCCCCGCACCGCCCTGATGCAGCGGGCGGTCGCCGCCCATCTCGCCGCCACCGGCCGCAACCTCTTCGACGACACCGTCGAGCGCGAGCTCGCCGACGGCGCACGGGTCGTTCTGAAGGGGGCGCACTGGGTGGCGTTCGTGCCGTACGCCGCGCACTGGCCGTACGAGGTCCATCTCTACCCCCGGCGCAGGGTGCCCGACCTGCGGGGACTCTCTGACGGCGCGTGCACAGAGTTCCCACAGATCTATCTGGAACTCTTGAGGCGCTTCGACCGGGTTTTCGGCCCCGACGCGCCACCGACACCCTATGTCGCCGCGTGGCACCAGGCGCCGTACGACGATGAGCGGCGCGGTGACTTCGCCCTGCACCTCGAGCTTTTCACCGTCCGCCGCTCGCCCGGCAAGCTGAAGTTCCTCGCCGGGTCCGAGTCCGGCATGAGCGTGTTCACGAACGACGTGCGGCCCGAGGCCGCGGCCGAACGACTGCGAGAGGTGGCGACGACCACATGAGCGACTACCTGGTGACGGGCGGGGCCGGCTATGTCGGCAGTGTCGTGGTGGCACACCTGCTGGAGGCAGGCCATCGGGTGACGGTGCTCGACGATCTGTCGACCGGCTTCCGCGTGGGCGTGCCGGCCGGGGCGGAGTTCATCGAGGGCCGGGTCCAGGACGCCGCGCGCTGGCTGACCTCCGACTTCGACGGTGTGTTCCACTTCGCCGCGTACTCCCAGGTCGGCGAGTCGGTCGCGGACCCCGAGAAGTACTGGACGAACAACGTCGGCGGGACGATGGCCCTGCTGGCCGCCATGCGCTCGGCGGGCGTGGACAGGCTGGTGTTCTCCTCCACGGCGGCCACCTACGGCGAGCCGGTCTCGATTCCGATCACCGAGACCGACCCGACCGCCCCGACCAACCCGTACGGTGCCAGCAAGCTGGCCGTCGACCATATGATCAGCGGTCAGTGCGCCGCCTACGGACTGGGCGCGGCCTCGCTGCGCTACTTCAACGTGGCCGGTGCGTACGGCGACTGCGGAGAGCGTCACGACCCGGAGTCGCATCTGATCCCGCTCGTCCTCCAGGTGGCGCTCGGCACCCGTGCGGAGATCTCCGTCTACGGCGACGACTACCCGACGCCCGACGGTACCTGCGTACGGGACTATATCCACGTCGCCGACCTGGCCGAGGCGCATCTGCTCGCCATGGACCGGATCACCCCCGGCGAGCACCTCGTCTGCAACCTCGGCAATGGCAACGGCTTCTCCGTCCGCGAGGTCATCGAGACGGTCCGCAAGGTCACCGGCCGCCCCGTGCCCGAGACCGTCGCCCCCCGCCGCCCGGGTGACCCGGCCGTGCTCGTCGCCTCCGCCGCCGCAGCCCACGAGTGCCTCGGCTGGAGCCCCTCCCGGGCCGACCTCGCCGGGATCATCGCCGACGCCTGGGAGTTCGCACGGGCCGGGGCGGCGCGGGGGTGACACCGGAGTGACCATGGCCGTGTGCGTGCGGGCGCGGTTCGAGGAGCTGTACGGCTACCCGCCCGAAGGCGTCTGGGCGGCGCCCGGCAGGGTCAATCTGATCGGCGAGTACACCGACGTCAACGACGGCTTCGTGCTGCCCTTCGCCCTGCCGCAGGCGGCGGTCGCGGCCGTGGCCCGGCGCACCGACGGCGTCCTGCGGCTCCACTCGGCGGACCAGGGCGGGCGCCGGCACGGGGACGCGGCCCGTGGCCGCGTCGGGGGCGTGGTCGAGCTGGCGGTCGAGGGTCTCGCGCCCGGCTCGGTCCCGGGCTGGGCCGCGTACCCGGCGGCCGTGGTCTGGGCGCTGGGCGAAGCCGGGCACAGGGTGGCGGCCGGCGGCGCGGATGTGCACCTGGCCTCGGCCGTACCCATGGGCGCGGGGCTCTCCTCGTCCGCCGCGCTGGAGGTCGTGCTCGCCCTCGCCCTGGCCGAGCTGCACCGACTGGGCCTCGGACGGGAACAGCTGGCCCTGCTCGCCCAGCGCGCCGAGAACGACTTCGTCGGCGTGCCCTGCGGGGTGATGGACCAGATGGCGTCGGTCTGCGGCACTTCGGGCCATGCGCTCCTCCTCGACACCCGCGATCTGGCCCACCGGCAGATCCCCTTCGATCCGGCCGCCCACGGGCTGGGTCTGCTGCTGGTGGACACCCGTGTGCGGCACGCACTCGGAGACGGCGCGTACGCGAGGCGGCGCGCCGGATGCGAGGCGGGAGCGCGGGCGCTGGGTGTGCGGGCGCTGCGCGAGATCTGCCCGGTGCAACTGCCCGACGCACTGCGGAGCCTCGGCGACGCGGCGCTGGCCGGCGCCGCAGACACGGACGAGATCCGTCGCTGTGTGCGCCATGTGGTCACCGACAACGCCCGGGTGCTGCGTACCGTCGCGCTCCTCGACGCCGGTGATCTCCCGGCCGTCGGCCCGGTCCTGACCGAGGGCCATGCCTCGCTACGGGACGATCTGCGGGTCTCCTGCGCGGAGCTGGACCTTGCGGTCTCGTCGGCGAACGCGGCGGGTGCCCTCGGCGCCCGGATGACGGGCGGCGGCTTCGGCGGCTCGGCGATCGTCCTGGCCGGCCGGGACACGGCAGGTGCGGTCGGCGACGCGGTCGCCCGAGCCTTCGCGGCGGCCGGGTACGCCGCACCGGGGATCTTCCCGGTGACTCCGTCGAGCGGGGCCCGGCGCCTCGAATAGGTGCTCTAGTGCAGGTGCGCTTGTGCCGGTCCTGGCATCGGCCGACGGCGGCCTATGACGCGGTGTCATGTCAGCCCGATATGACCGCGAAACATGCTGTTCCCTGTCTACTTCTGTCTCAGAACGAAACATCAGACACACGCCAAACACGCTGGCCAAACAGTTCTGTCAATGTGCTTCCGCTTCCCGCGCCCAGCCTTACTCTGATGCACAGCACCGGTGGGGGCCGGTGCTGATCAAGGGGCGAGACGGTCGGGTACGCCGCCCCGGGCGGGGTAAGCAGTCAGAGCGCGGCGGCGGCCGTGGAGGCCGCACAGCACTCCTTCCGGGTGGCGTACGTGCGCGACAGAGTCCGTCGGAATTCGCCGTTATCTGCAGCTTGGGGGTGTCGTGGTTCGAATTCGGGTCCTGGTGGTGGATGACCACCGAATCTTCGCCGAGTCGCTGGCCGCGGCGCTCGCCGCGGAGCCGGACGTGGAGGTGGCCGCGGCCGGAAGCGGCCCTGCCGCGGTGCGCTGCATGGAGCGCGCGGCGGCGGACGGCCGGAGATTCGACGTGATGCTCGTGGACGCGGACCTCGGTACGACGGTCGCCGGCACTTCCGCCCCGGTGGTCGCCCGTGCCGTACCGGACAGCGGCGAGGACGGCTTCGTGGACGGCATATCCCTGGTGGCCGCGGTCCGTTCCGCCCGGCCGGCGGTGCGTTCCGTCGTGCTCGCGGAGAAGGACGACCCCCGCCGTGCCGCGCTCGCGCTGCAGGCTGGAGCCTCGGGCTGGCTGGCCAAGGACTGCTCGTTGCAGCGGCTGCTCACGGTGATCCGCGGCGTGCTCCGCGAGGAGACCCATCTGCCTCCCGCGCTGCTCACCGCCGTGCTGCGGGAACTGACGGCCGCGCGCAAGCACCGTACGGAGAGCGAGCAGCTCGTGGAGTCCCTCACCCCGCGCGAACGCGAGGTTCTGCGCTGCATGGTGGCGGGGCTCGGCCGCAAGGCGGTCGCGGAGCGTCTCTTCCTGTCCCCGCACACGGTCCGCACCCATATGCAGAACGTGCTGGGCAAGCTGGGAGTGCACTCCACCCTGGCCGCCGTGGCGCTGGCGCGCCGAGCCGGTGTCGGTCCCGTGGAGCTGGGTCCGGCGGGCCTAGCCGGGGACGTTGTCGAACGGGGCGGTCAGCTGGCGTAGCAGCCCGGCAAGTTCACCGCGCTGGGTCCGGGAGAGCTCGGCCAGGATCGCCCGCTCCTGGTCCAGCAGCCCGGCCAGCGCCTGATCGGCGCGGTCCCGCCCCTCCGGTGTGAGCCGGACGAGCACACCGCGCCGGTCGCTCGGATCGGGAAGCCGCTCCACCAGGCCCTTCTTCGCGAGCCGGTCGATGCGGTTGGTCATCGTGCCCGAGGTCACCAGTGTCTGCGTCAGCAGCTGACCTGGGGAGAGCTGGTAGGGCGCGCCCGCGCGCCGCAGGGACGTCAGCACGTCGAATTCCCAGGGCTCCAGGCCGTGCTCGGAGAACGCCAGTCTGCGCGCACGGTCGAGGTGCCGGGCCAGCCTGGAGATACGGCTGAGCACCTCGAGTGGTTCCACGTCGAGGTCGGGGCGCTCACGGCGCCATGCAGCAACCAGTCGGTCGACCTCGTCCTCCATGACGATCAGTGTAGAGGGTCCCTCGATATGAAGTCTCTTGACGTCAAGATATATTCTGGTGGACTATGGGGCATGGTCGGGCCGGAACCCTGTTCCGCTTGGCTGCTACGTTCCAGCAAGGGGGCTCGAACATGCATTCCGTACCAACCTGGGATCCCCAGCAATACCTCAGGCACTCCGGACACCGCACCCGCCCGTTCCTCGATCTCCTCGCCCGCATACCCGAGCTGCCGCACGGCAGCGGTCCCGCCCGTATCGCAGACATCGGCTGCGGACCCGGCAACGTCACCGCCCTGCTCGCCGACCGCTGGCCCGACGCCCGGATCACCGGCTTCGACCTCTCCCCGCAGATGCTCGCCCGCGCCGAGAAGGAGCACTCCGGGCCCACCCCCGGCGGCGGCTCGATCGACTTCCACCTCGCCGACGCCGCGCACTGGGTCCCCGACGAGCCCTACGACCTGATCGTCTCCAACGCCGCCCTGCAATGGGTGCCAGGGCACCCCGAGTCCTTCCCGGCCTGGATCGACGGCCTCGCGCCCGGAGGGACCCTCGCCTTCCAGGTCCCCGGCAACTTCACCTCACCCAGCCACGCCCTGCTCGGTGAGCTGTGCGACTCACCCCAGTGGTGCGACCGCCTCGGCGACCACGGCCGCCGCTTCGTCCACATCCTGGAGCCCGCCGACTACCTGATCAGACTCGCCGACCTCGGCTGTGCGACGGACGTCTGGGAGACCACGTACTCCCAGCTCCTCAGCGGCGAGGACCCCGTACTCGACTGGGTGAAGGGCACAGCGCTGCGGCCGGTCCTCACCGCGCTCGACGGGGACGGGGACGCGGCGCGCGAATTCCTCGACCAGTACCGCGATCTGCTCCGCAAGGCCTACCCGCCGGGCCCGCACGGCACGGTCTTCCCGTTCCGGAGGATCTTCGCGACAGCCCGGAAATCCGCAACCGTATGAACCCAGGGGGACCCATGCTGACCGCCGTCGACCATGTCCAGCTCGCCGCACCTTCCGGCAGCGAGGACGAGCTGCGCGCCTACTACACCGATGTCCTCGGGATGACCGAGATCCCCAAGCCACCGGTGCTGGCCGCGCGCGGCGGCTGCTGGTTCCAGGCGGGGTCCGTGGTGCTGCACCTCGGCATCGAGCAGGACTTCCGCCCGGCCCGCAAGGCTCACCCCGGCCTGCGCGTCAGCGGTATCGACGCCTACGCGGACCGCCTCGCCTCCCGTGGCGCCAAGGTCGTCTGGGACGACAACCTCCCCGGGCACCGTCGCTTCTACTCCGAGGACCCGGTGGGCAACCGCCTTGAGTTTCTGGAACCCGTGGCCTGACCGCCGTGCCCACCCGGCCGGCGGCGCACCCGCCGGCCGGGACACCGGCAGCACCGCGCTTCGAGCTCGGGACAAGGCCGTGGCCCGGAGGGCCGGGCAGGCCCGGGCGGTCCTGAAACGCACTCAGCTCTTGCGGTGCCCTATCAGCCGCGGCTTCTGCTCAAGCCCGTCCAGGCCGTGCCACGCCAGATTCACCAGATGCGCCGCGACCTCCGCCTTCTTCGGCTTGCGGACGTCCAGCCACCACTGGCCGGTAAGGGCCACCATCCCCACCAGCGCCTGCGCGTACAGCGGAGCCAGCTTCTGGTCGAAGCCGCGGTTCTTGAACTCCATGCCCAGGATGTCCTCGACCTGCGTGGCGATATCGCTGATCAGCGAGGCGAAGGTGCCGGTCGACTGGGCGACCGGCGAGTCACGCACCAGGATGCGGAAGCCGTCGGTGTACGTCTCGATGTAGTCGAGCAGCGCGAACGCCGCCTGCTCCAGCAGCTCACGCGGGTGACCCGCGGTGAGCGCCCCCGTCACCATGTCCAGGAGCTGACGCATCTCGCGGTCCACGACCACCGCGTACAGGCCCTCCTTGCCGCCGAAGTGCTCGTACACCACCGGCTTGGAGACCCCGGCCTTCGCCGCGATCTCCTCCACCGACGTGCCCTCGAAGCCCCGCTCGGCGAACAGCGCCCGGCCGATGTCGAGCAGTTGCTGGCGGCGCTCCGCCCCGGTCATCCGGACCCGGCGCGCCCGTCGGGGCCTTTCGCTGCTGCTACTGCCGTCAATCGCCACGTCGTCAATCATGCCGTCTTCGCGGTCCTGCTCTGCCGCCGGGAGTCGATCCGGTCCGCGCTCGGCCAGCGCACGTCGTAGGCCCAGCCCAGCTGCTCGAACCAGCGGATCAGCCGGGCGCTGGAGTCGATCTGCCCGCGCATCACACCGTGCCGGGCGCTCGTCGGGTCGGCGTGGTGCAGGTTGTGCCAGGACTCGCCGCAGGACAGCACCGCCAGCCACCACACGTTGCCCGAGCGGTCACGGGACTTGAACGGCCGCTTGCCGACCGCGTGGCAGATCGAGTTGATCGACCAGGTCACATGGTGCAGCAGCGCCACCCGCACCAGCGAGCCCCAGAAGAACGCGGTGAACGCGCCCCACCACGACATCGTCACCAGCCCGCCGACCAGCGGCGGGATCGTCAGCGACACCACCGTCCACAGCGCGAACTGGCGGGAGACCGCCCGCAGCGCAGGGTCCTTGATCAGGTCGGGGGCGTACTTGTGCTGCGAGGTCTGCTCCTGGTCGAACATCCAGCCGATATGGGCCCACCACAGGCCCTTCATCAGAGCCGGGACGGTCTCTCCGTAGCGCCAGGGCGAGTGCGGGTCACCCTCGGCGTCCGAGAACCGGTGGTGCTTTCGGTGGTCCGCCACCCAGCGCACCAGCGGGCCCTCCACGGCCAGCGAACCCATGACCGCCAGCGCGATCCGCAGCGGGCGCTTCGCCTTGAAGGAGCCGTGGGTGAAGTAGCGGTGGTAGCCGATCGTGATGCCGTGGCAGCTGATGTAGTACATCGCCACCATCAGCCCGAGATCGAGCCAGCTCACACCCCAGCCCCAGGCCAGCGGCACCGCCGCCAGCAGGGCGAGGAAGGGCACCGTGATGAACATCAGCAGGGCGATCTGCTCGACCGAACGCTTCTTGTCGCCGCCGAGAGTGGCGAGGGGGAGATCGGGGTCGTCGGGCTTTCGGGCGTCGTCGATCACATCGGGGCTTGTGGTCATGGGGGTCCCCTGGGGGGTGAGATGTACGAATGGTCCGCGGCGAGGACTGATTGCGGCCGTCCAAGCCGCCGGTGGCTGTCTGTAGCTGTGTGTGGCCGCTTGTGGTGTCTGGTGCCGTTGTGACCGCCTATGGCGGCCTGTGTCTGTCTACGGTTCCGTAACCTACGGCGTCGTAAGTATGGCAGCGCGCAGCCTCGCGGCAAGAGGGCCCTGGACAACGCCGAGTGAATGGCCACCTATCCTGGTCCCCGTCGGACAGCGCGGTCCGCAAGACTCCGGAAAACCCTCCAGACGTGCTCAAACGCTGCAAGGAGCCGCACCTGTGAGCAGTGCCGACAACACCTCAACCGCCAGCGCCGAACTGCGCTCCGACATCCGCCGACTGGGCGATCTCCTCGGCGAGACCCTCGTGCGCCAGGAAGGCCCGGACCTCCTGGAGCTCGTCGAGCGGGTCCGCGCCCTCACCCGTACGGACGGCGAGGCGGCCGCCGAGCTGCTCGGGGACACCGACCTGGACACCGCCGCGAAGCTCGTACGCGCGTTCTCCACGTACTTCCACCTGGCGAACGTCACCGAACAGGTGCACCGCGGCCGTGAGCTGCGCGAACGTAGGGCCGCCGAGGGCGGGCTGCTCTCCCGTACCGCCGACATGCTCAAGGACGCCGACCCCGAGCATTTGCGCGACACCGTGCGCAACCTGAACGTCAGGCCCGTGTTCACGGCGCACCCCACCGAGGCCGCACGCCGGTCCGTGCTCAACAAGCTCCGGCGCATCGCCGAGCTCCTGGAAACCCCGGTCATCGCCGCCGACCGGCGCCGCCACGACCTCAGGCTCGCCGAGAACATCGACCTCGTCTGGCAGACCGACGAGCTGCGCGTGGTCCGCCCCGAGCCCGCCGACGAGGCCCGCAACGCCATCTACTACCTCGACGAGCTCCACGCGGGCGCCGTCGGCGACGTCCTCGAGGACCTCGCCGCCGAGCTGGAACGCGTCGGCGTCGAGCTGCCCCCCGCCACCCGCCCGCTGACCTTCGGCACCTGGATCGGCGGCGACCGCGACGGCAACCCCAACGTCACCCCCGACGTCACCCGCGAGGTGCTGATCCTCCAGCACGAGCACGGCATCACCGACGCACTCGAATCCGTCGACCAGCTCCGCGCCCTGCTGTCGAACTCCATCCGCTACACCGGGGCCACCGAGGAGCTGCTCGAATCCCTCCAGACCGACCTGGAGCGCCTCCCCGAGATCAGCCCCCGCTACAAGCGGCTGAACGCCGAGGAGCCCTACCGCCTCAAGGCCACCTGCATCCGGCAGAAGCTCGTCAACACCCGAAAGCGCCTCGCCAAGGGCAGGGCACACGAGGCGGGCCGCGACTACCTCGGCAGCGCGGAACTGGTGCACGACCTGGCACTCATCCAGACCTCGCTGCGCGCACACCGCGGCGCGCTGTTCGCCGAGGGCCACCTCGACCGCACCATCCGCACCCTCGCCGCCTTCGGGCTCCAGCTCGCCACCATGGACGTACGCGAGCACGCCGACGCCCACCACCACGCCCTCGGCCAGCTCTTCGACCGGCTCGGCGAGGAGACCTGGCGCTACGCCGACATGCCGCGCGACTACCGGCAGAAGCTGCTCGCCAAGGAACTGCGCTCCCGCCGGCCGCTCGCCCCCACCCCGGCACCCCTCGACGCCGCCGGAGCCAAGACCCTCGGCGTGTTCCACGCCGTCAAGGAAGCCTTCGAACGCTTCGGGCCCGAGGTCGTCGAGTCGTACATCATCTCGATGTGCCAGGGCGCCGACGACGTGTTCGCCGCCGCTGTGCTCGCCCGCGAAGCCGGACTGATCGACCTGCACGCCGGCTGGGCGAAGATCGGCATCGTGCCGCTGCTGGAGACCACCGACGAGCTCAAGGCCGCCGACGTCATCCTCGACGGCATGCTCGCCGACCCCTCCTACCGCCGCCTCGTCGCCCTGCGCGGCGACGTCCAGGAGGTCATGCTCGGCTACTCCGACTCGTCCAAGTTCGGCGGCATCACCACATCCCAGTGGGAGATCCACCGCGCCCAGCGCAGGCTGCGCGACGTCGCCCACCGCTACGGGGTCAGGCTGCGGCTCTTCCACGGCCGCGGCGGCACCGTCGGCCGCGGCGGCGGCCCGACCCACGAGGCCATCCTCGCCCAGCCCTGGGGCACCCTCGAAGGCGAGATCAAGGTGACCGAGCAGGGCGAGGTCATCTCCGACAAGTACCTCATCCCCTCCCTGGCCAGGGAGAACCTGGAGCTGACGGTCGCGGCCACCCTCCAGGCTTCCGCCCTGCACACCGCCCCGCGCCAGTCCGACGAGGCACTCGCCCGCTGGGACGCCGCGATGGACACCGCATCCGACGCCGCACACGACGCCTACCGGCGCCTCGTCGAGGACCCGGACCTGCCCGCGTACTTCTTCGCCTCCACCCCCGTCGACCAGCTCGCCGAACTGCACCTGGGCTCGCGCCCCTCACGGCGCCCCGACAGCGGTGCGGGACTCGACGGACTGCGGGCCATCCCCTGGGTGTTCGGCTGGACCCAGTCACGGCAGATCGTTCCGGGCTGGTACGGCGTCGGCTCCGGACTGAAGGCGATGCGCGACGCCGGACTCGACTCCGCACTCGAAGAGATGTACGAGAAGTGGCATTTCTTCCGTAATTTCATCTCCAACGTCGAGATGACTCTCGCCAAGACCGATCTGCGCATCGCCCGGCACTACGTCGACACCCTCGTACCCGAACACCTCAAGCACGTCTTCGCCGGAATCGAGGCCGAGCACCAGCTCACCGTGCAGCAGGTCCTGCGGATCACCGGCGGCGAGCAGCTGCTCGACTCCAACCCGGCGCTCCAGCAGACCTTCGCCATCCGGGACGCCTACCTCGACCCGATCTCCTACCTCCAGGTCTCCCTGCTCGCCCGGCAGCGGACCGCGGCCGAACGCGGCGAGCCGGCCGACCCGCTGCTGTCACGGGCCCTGCTGCTCACCGTCAACGGTGTCGCGGCAGGACTGCGCAACACCGGCTGACACCTGCGGCACGAACAGGTGGGAGGGGCCCGGTCGCACCGGGCCCCTCCCACCTGTTCATCCGCCTCACCCGAGCGCGAAGAACGCCCCCAGCAGCAGCGCCCCACCGGCCGTCGCCGCACCCCAGGCGACCCGCGTCCACCGCAGTCCGCCCCCGATCACCAGGGCCGCCAGCAGCAGCGCCCCGCCCAGCGGCATCCAGGCGTGCAGCACACCCGGCCAGCCCGCACGCACCACCTCACGCGTGCCCGGCTTCACCACCACATCCAGCTTCTCGCCCCTGGCCACCGCCACAGAGCGGCCTATCGACATACCCTCGCGCGCCGCCGCCGACCCCTCCGGATCGAACGGCCCCGTGCAGGTCTCCTCGCCGCAGCGCGCCACCGTCAGCCTGCCGTGCTCACGTCCCTTGGACAGCACCACGTGCTGGGCCGTGTCCCAGGACGACCACACTCCGGCGATCAGCAGCAGCACCGCCACCGCCACCATGGCGGCACGACGGCCATGGTCGACCATCCGGCCGGACGGCTTCCGCTTCCCGGAGGACTTCCGCTTCCCGGACGACTTCCGCTTCATGGAGCGCGATACTTCGGCACACGCCCGCACCAGGTCAACCTCACACCGGTGCTATGCGGTGCTTGTCAGGAGTTGTACGTGCCCTGCGCCCGCTCCAGGCCCTCCGACACCAGACACTCCACCGAGTCCGCCGCCCGGTCCACGAAGTAGCCCAGCTCCTTCCGCTCAGCCGACGCGAAATCCTTCAGCACGAAATCCGCTACCTGCATCCGGCCCGGCGGACGACCGATACCGAACCGCACCCGGTGGTACTCGGCACCCATCGCCTTCGTGATCGACTTCAGCCCGTTGTGGCCGTTGTCCCCGCCACCCAGCTTCAGCCGCAGCACCCCGTAGTCGATGTCCAGCTCGTCATGCACCGCCACCACATGCGCCACGGGCACCTTGTAGAAATCCCGCAGCGCCGTCACCGGACCGCCCGAGAGATTCATGTACGACATCGGCTTGGCCAGGATCACCCGGCGGCTCCCCGGACCGGGAGGACCGATCCGCCCCTCCACGACCTGCGCCTGCGCCTTCGTCGCCCGCTTGAACTTCCCGCCCATCCGCTCCGCGAGCAGATCGGCCACCATGAACCCCACGTTGTGGCGGTTGCCCTCGTAATCCGGCCCCGGATTGCCAAGTCCCACGATCAGCCACGGGGCCGCCGCATCCGTCGTCATCTGCTGCATGCCTCCTTCATAGCGTCACCGCCCCCCGCACCGGACGGTACGGGGGGCGGTGACGGAAAAACAGAAAGGACGGGCCGATCAGGCCGCTCAGCCCTCGGCGCCCTCGGCGGGAGCCTCGGCCTCCACGGCCTCCTCACCCTCGGCAGCCGGCTCCTCGGCCTGCGCGGCCAGAACCTGAAGCACCACAGCGTCCTCGTCGACGGCCAGGGTGACACCCTTGGGCAGCTCGACGTCCTTCGCCAGAACCGAGGCACCGGCCTCAAGGCCCTCGACCGAGACGGTGAACGACTCGGGGATGTGGGTCGCCTCGGCGTCGACCGGCAGCGCGTTGAGCACGTGCTCCAGCAGGTTGCCACCCGCAGCCAGCTCGCCCTCGGCGTGCACCGGAACCTCGACGGTGACCTTCTCGCCGCGCTTCACCAGCAGCAGGTCCACGTGCTCCAGGAAGCCACGCAGCGGGTCACGCTGCGCCGCCTTCGGGATCGCCAGCTCCTGCTTGCCCTCGATGTCCAGGGACAGCAGGACGTTCGGGGTACGCAGCGCCATCAGCAGCTCGTGGCCCGGCAGCGTCACGTGGATCGGGTCGGAACCGTGGCCGTACAGAACGCCGGGGACCTTGTTGTCGCGGCGGATACGGCGCGCGGCACCCTTGCCGAACTCGCTGCGGATCTCGGCGGTGATCTTCACCTCGGACATGTGCACTCCTCGTATGCGGTGACGAATGGAACTGTCACCCGGCCACGACTGGCCTGCTACGAAGAGCGCGTCGATAACGGACCGCCGTACATACGTATGAGCACGTATGAGTACGGCCTCCCTCGCCGAGCAACCTGTGCAGTCTACTCGGCGGGGAGGCCGCCCCGGAAATCGATCTAGCTAGATGCTCGGGAAGCTCACTGCTCCTCGAAGAGGCTCGTCACCGAGCCATCCTCGAACACCTCGCGCACCGCACTCGCGATGGTCGGAGCGATCGACAGCACCGTGATCTTGTCCAGCTCCAGATTGCCCGGATCCGGCAGGGTGTTGGTGAACACGAACTCGCTCACCTTCGAGTTCTTCAGCCGGTCCGCAGCCGGACCCGAGAGCACGCCGTGCGTCGCCGTCACGATCACGTCTTCGGCACCATGCGCGAACAGCGCGTCAGCCGCAGCACAGATCGTGCCACCCGTGTCGATCATGTCGTCGACCAGCACACACACCCGGCCCTCGACATTGCCGACCACCTCGTGGACCGTGACCTGATTCGCCACGTCCTTGTCGCGCCGCTTGTGGACGATCGCCAGCGGTGCGTCCAGACGGTCGCACCAGCGGTCAGCCACCCGCACCCGGCCCGCGTCCGGAGACACCACCGTCAGCTTCGAACGGTCGACCTTCGCACCCACGTAGTCCGCCAGCAGCGGCAGCGCGAACAGGTGGTCCACCGGGCCGTCGAAGAACCCCTGGATCTGGTCGGTGTGCAGATCCACCGTGAGAATCCGGTGAGCACCCGCCGTCTTCATCAGGTCCGCCACCAGCCGCGCCGAAATCGGCTCACGGCCCCGGTGCTTCTTGTCCTGGCGGGCGTAGCCGTAGAACGGGACGATCACGGTGATGCTCCGGGCCGAAGCCCGCTTCAGAGCATCAATCATGATCAGCTGCTCCATGATCCACTTATTGATGGGAGCCGTGTGGCTCTGGATCAGAAAGCAGTCCGCACCACGCGCCGACTCCTGAAAACGGACGTAGATCTCACCATTGGCGAAATCGAACGCCCTCGTCGGCACCAGGTCCACACCCAACTGGTGCGCGACCTCCTCAGCCAGCTCGGGGTGGGCGCGGCCGGAGAAGAACATCATCTTCTTCTCGCCCGTCGTCTTGATCCCGGTCACAGCACTGTCTCCTCAGACGTGTCGCTCTGGTGCTGATCCGCCCGTCCCTACATGCGGCGAGCCAGCCAGGGGGGTGTTCACCCAAGAGACATCCCCAGGTCCCCTGCATGTGCACGTATCACGGTACGCCGAGATCGGCGCACCCGTTTCCGGTCATCCCTCGTCGTTGAACTGCCTTACGGCCTCGGCAGCCGCCTGCGCCGCAGCACTCCCCGGCCGCTTCCGAGCCACCCAACCCTCGATATTCCGCTGCTGGCCACGGGCCACAGCCAGTGAACCGGGCGGCACATCCTTCGTGATCACCGACCCGGCAGCCGTATAAGCACCGTCCCCCACTGTGACGGGAGCAACAAACATGTTGTCCGAACCCGTCTTGCAGTGGGAACCGATCGTCGTGTGATGCTTCGACTCGCCGTCGTAGTTCACGAACACACTCGCCGCCCCGATGTTCGTGAAGGCACCGATCGTCGCATCACCCACATACGACAAGTGCGGCACCTTCGTCCCCTCGCCGATCGTCGCGTTCTTCATCTCCACATACGTGCCCGCCTTCGCCCTCACACCCAGCCGCGTACCCGGACGCAGATACGCGAACGGACCCACCGACGCGCCCTCACCGATCACAGCGGACTCGGCCACCGTGTTGTCCACCCGCGCGCCGCTGCCGACCGTGGTGTCCCTCAGCCGCGTGTTCGGACCCACCTCGGCGTCCCCAGCGATATGCGTAGCACCCAGAAGCTGCGTACCAGGATGGATCACGGCATCGGGCTCGAACGTCACCGTCACATCCACCAGCACCGACGCCGGGTCCACCACCGTGACACCCGCCATCATCGCCCGCTCCAGCAGCCGCCGATTCAGCAGACCGCGCGCCTCGGCCAACTGCACACGGTTGTTGATCCCCAGAATCTCCCGGTGATCACCCGCTACCGACGCACCCACCCGGTGCCCCGCCTCCCGCAGGATTCCCAGCACATCGGTGAGGTACTCCTCACCCTGCACGTTGTCCGTACGCACCTTGCCCAGCGCGTCGGCGAGCAGCTCGCCGTCAAAGGCGAACACCCCGGAGTTGATCTCCCGGATGCCGCGCTCGGCCTCGCTCGCATCCTTGTGTTCCACGATCGCCGTCACCGCACCCGACGCCGCATCACGCACAATCCGGCCATAGCCCGTCGCGTCCGGCACCTCGGCCGACAGCACCGTCACCGCATTGCCGTCCGCCCCGTGCGTCGCAACCAGCGCGCCGAGCGTCTCGCCGGAGAGCAGCGGAGTGTCACCGCAGACGACCACCACGGTGCCCTCAGGCGCACGCCCCAACTCCTCAAGCGCCATCCGCACCGCATGCCCGGTGCCGTTCTGCTCCGCCTGGAACGCGGTGCGCGTACCCGGGTAGTGCGCCGTCAGGTGCTCCCTGACCTGCTCGCTCGCATGGCCGACCACGACGACAAGCTCATCCGGCTCCAGCTCGCGAGCGGCGGAGACGACATGCCCGACGAGCGAACGCCCGGCGATGTCATGGAGGACCTTGGGGGTCTTCGACTTCATGCGGGTGCCCTCACCCGCTGCGAGGACGACGACGGCTGCCGGGCGGTTGGCGCTCACGGGAATGCCCTTCGGCTTCGGGTGGTGGACAACCGAAGGATACCGGGGGGTTTCAGGAGCGAAATGAGGGCGGGTCCTGACCGGAGAGGTCAGGACCCGAACCATGCAAGGCTCCCCCGCCAGGACTCGAACCCGGACATAGGGCACCAAAAGCCCCAGTGCTACCCATTACACCACAGGGGAACATAAACCAGGCGAACCAGACATTTGGTCGGGCTGCCAAGTTGCACCCAACACTATGCCGTACCAAGCGCCTTCCATGCGACGGTAGAGATCGGCGCTCTTGGTGACGTAGATGATGAGGCAGCCCCGATAGGCCTCCGCGGTGTTCTTTCGAATGGTCCTGGGGTTGTGGCGCTTGAGTGAGGCCTTCTTGAAGTCCGACACCGCGACTCCGGCGAGGTCGGACCAGAATCGCTCAGCCTCGCCCGCGTCGGAGCTTTCGTGAATGCTCACCCGGAAGTGCATGCGGTCGCGGGTGACGCCGAGAAGCTCGAGCCATCTCAGGTACAGGGTGATCACATTGGGGTCGCTGTTGATGAACTGAAGCACCTCGGTTCGCCGGTACGCCTTGTCCTTGGAGCCCTCGGCCCA
The DNA here is from genome assembly GCF_042731955.1 of Streptomyces sp. NPDC059828. Lineage (NCBI taxonomy): Bacteria > Bacillati > Actinomycetota > Actinomycetes > Kitasatosporales > Streptomycetaceae > Streptomyces > Streptomyces sp. NPDC059828. The sequence continues at coordinate 140,601 of NZ_JBHWIW010000010.1, forward strand.
GTAAAGCGTGACGCCGGCGATGAACAGTTCCCGGTCTGACAGCCGGCCGATCGCGGCGCGGGCCGCGCGTTTGGTCTCCTGGCGCGCATCGTCCTGCGCGGCACGGACGCGGGCGAGGCCGGCCTGCATCAAGGCGCGCTGCTCCTCGTCGGTGTAGCGCGGCTCCGGCTTCGGCAGGTCCCGCACCCACAGCGAGATCGAGCTCTTCGAGCACCCCAGCTCCACCTGGATCTGGTCGTAGGTCATCCCCTGGAGGCGTAGCTCGCGGGCCCTCTCCCGGAGGTCGTCCTTGGCGTTCGGGCGTCTGGTCCACTCGGGGGGCGGTTCGCCTTTCACGAGTCTGTTGAGGATGTCGTTGTTGTCGATGTGGAGCCGGTCGCGGATCTGGCGGAGGCTGAGGCCTTCGCGGCGGAGGGCGATCGCTTGGGCGCGGAGGCCTTCGAAGTCGGCGTATTTACCGCTCGCGGTTGTCATGAGGGCAGGTTCCGGCGGAACGCGGCATTCCGTGTCGAAGATGCGCTCGATTCACCAGTTCGAGCGACCGTGTGGGCTTGTGTCCTTGTTCGATTGCATTGTGTGGGGTTGGCGTCACGGAAATTCGATGGCGGCCTTCCGTAGTCTGTGAGACATGACCACAACGGGGGCACACCAGGACTCCACGGGCACCGCTGCCCGTTCCTGGCTGTGGTGGGGGAGACGGCGCAGTGTGGTGCTGGATGTGGGCCTGGGGCTCGTGTCGGCGCTGGAGTGTGCGCTGGAGGGGGTGCGGTTCGCGCAGGCGGCGGGGCTTCCGGTGCCGTTCGGGGTGGTCTTCGGGCTGCTCGCCGGATCGGTGCTGGTGCTGCGCAGGCGGTGGCCGGCGAGCGTGGTGCTGGTCTCGATCGCGATCACGCCCGCGGAGATGGGCTTCCTGATGGGGATCGTGGGGCTGTACACGCTCGCGGCGTCGGAGGCGCCGCGGCGGATCATTGCCGCCCTGGCGGGGATGTCTCTGCTGGGGACGTTGATCGTGACGTTTGTGCGGACCCGGCAGGACGTGACGTCGGCGGATTTCGATCCGGGTTCCTGGTACGTGCCGCTGGTGTCGCTGGTGATGTCGGTGGGACTGACCGCGCCGCCGTTGCTGCTGGGGTTGTACGTGGGGGCGCGGCGCCGGTTGATGGAGAGCCTGCGGGAGCGGGCGGACAGCCTGGAACAGGAGCTGTCGCTGCTGGCGGATCGTGCGGAGCAGCAGGCGCAGTGGGCGCGTACGGAGGAGCGGACGCGGATTGCGCGTGAGATGCACGATGTGGTGGCGCACCGGGTGAGCTTGATGGTGGTGCATGCGGCGGCGTTGCAGGCGGTGGCTCTGAAGGATCCGCAGAAGGCGGTGCGGAATGCGGCGCTGGTGGGGGATATGGGCCGGCAGGCGTTGACGGAGCTGCGGGAGATGCTGGGCGTGCTGCGTGCGGATGACGTGGGTGGTGTGGCCGGCGAGCGCCCGCTGGCTGTGGGGGTCGGCGGAGCTGTGGGGCGTCCGGCTGTGGACGGGGCGGACCGGGTGAGTGGGGCCGCCCGGGCGGTGGTGGCCGGGGCGGCGGCGCTGTCCGTGCCCTTGGCCGCGGTGGGGGAGGCGGCTGCGGCCGCGGCTGCCGCTGCGGCGGAGGATGGTCCGTCGCTGGCGGATCTGGAGCCGTTGGTGGAGCAGTCCCGGCAGGCGGGGATGGCCGTGGAGCTGGTGGTGCAGGGTGAGGCGCGCCCGTATCGCGCGGTGGTGGAGCAGACGGCGTACCGGTTGGTGCAGGAGGCGTTGACGAACGTCCACAAGCATGCGGCGGGGGCGAGGACGTGGGTGCGGGTGGCGCATCGTGCGGGGGAGATCGCGATGCAGGTGGAGAACGGTCCGTCGGAGCGCGGTGCGGCGGATGCGGGTCTGCCGAGTGGCGGTAATGGCCTGGTGGGGATGAGGGAGCGGGTGTCGGCCCTGGGCGGGGTGTTTGTGTCGGGGCCCACTGAGGCGGGTGGGTTCCGGGTGTCCGCGGTGCTGCCTTCGGTGTGAACCGGGGACCGGCCGGTGGGGCCGCGGGTCAGGGCGCGGTGAGCCGGGCGGGCTGGGTGCCGGTGATCAGAGTGCCGAGTGCGTGGTCCAGCGTGGGGCCGAGGTACCAGTCTCCGGTGTGGTCGAGGCTGTAGACGTGGCCGTCGGCGTCGATGGCGAGTACGGCTTGTGCGGTGCCCTCTTCGCCGAGTGGTGCGAGTTCGGTGTCGAGGGCTCGGCCGAGGTCGCCGAGGGTGCGGGCGAGGTGGAGTCCGGCGAGTGGGTTGAAGTGGATGGCGGTGGGGGCGATCTGGCGGCCCTGGCCGGGTGGGGTGATGTGGAGGGCGCCGAATTCGGCCCAGGCTTCGACGGCTGCCGGGAAGACGGTGTGGCGGTGGCCGCCGGGGGATTGGTGGGCGCGTAGGGCGTCGGCCCAGTGTTCGGCTTGTTTGATGTCCCAGCGTCCGGGTTGCCAGCCGGCCTGCCGTAGTGCGGCGTCGACGGGCACGGGGAAGCGGGTGGTGTTGTGCTCGTTCACGATCCGGGTCTGCCGTCCTCGTTCTGCTTCTTCTGGCTGTGGGTCTATTTCTGGGCCGGGTCGACGGTCCGTACGCCGAAGTGGGCGAGCATCGCGGCGCAGGAGCGGCAGGGTGCCGCATAGCTGCCGTGGAGGGGGTCGCCGTCCTCGCGTATGCGGCGGGTCGTGATTTTTGCCTGTTTGAGGGAGCGGCGGGCTTCGCCGGGGGTGAGGGGTTTGCGCTGGGCGCGTTTGGAGCGGGTGGTTTCGGCTGCGGCGAGGTGGCGGGAGAGCAGGATCGCTTCGGGGCAGCGTCCGGTGAAGCGTTCGCGCTGGCCGCTGGTGAGGGTGTCGAGGAAGTCCTGCACGAGGGGGTGGAGGGCCGGCGGCTGGTCCGCTTTGCCCGCGGTGCAGGTGAGGGTTTCGCCGCGGACGGAGAGTGCTGCCGCGACGGTGGGGAGTATTCCGTCGCGTCTGAAGCGCGGGACCGGGGTGTGCCTGGTGTCGTCCGCGTCTTCGGAGTAGGTCCAGTTGAGCCTGGGGTCTCCGGTTGTTCCTGATGGCGCCGTGTGCATGGTGCGTGTTCGTCCCTCCCGTGCCCGCGACGCCCGCCGTCGCTGTGCACGCCCCCGAGTTGAAGGGACAGCCTGTCAAATGGGACGTGCCGTGTGGAAGCGGGGTGGTGGAAACGTGCAGTTGTGTCGCTGTCGCCCGGGCTGTGGGTCACGGTGTGGTGACGGGTCGTTACCGGGGTGGGGTGCGGGGTGCGGGTGGTGGTACCGGGGGCGGCGGCACCTGTTGTCCCACCGCATAGGCTGTGGTCAGTCAGCCAGATCCAGCAGGGGGCAACCGCCATGACGACAGGTCGGCAAGGGCTGGGGGTCACTCCCGGTCATCAGGCCGGTGGACACGCCGCGCCGCCGAACGCGGCCTATGCCGGGCAGCTCGTGCACTTCCCGGATCCGGTGCGTGCCGCCCGGTACCCCTCGGGGGTGCGGATGAACGAGCACGGCTATCCGGATTTCTCGCCTTTCGCGCGTGCTGCCGCGGAGATCGCCGAGCCGCCTGAGGGTTTCGGTGTGGATGAGCTGCGGCTCACGGACTATGTGTCGGCGAATGCCGCGCTCGCGGCTGCCGGGCATGAGTTGTGGGACACGATTCCCGCGGTGGCGACACCGCATGGCTGGACGTGGCATCACGTGGCGGGTGGGCGCCGGCTTGAGCTGGTGCCGGTCGAGGTGAAGGCGCTGCTGAGGCATCACGGTGGTGTGACGACGGCCGGGGTCGACCACGAGAAGCGGGGTACGCGCCCGTTGCAGGAGGTCAGGCCGGTTCATTTCGGGCTGCCGAAGGGTTCGGTGGCGGTGACCGAGCAGCAGCTTGCCGGTGTGGAGGAGGACTTGGGGTATCGCCTGCCGGGCGCGTACCGCTCCTTCCTGAAGGCGGCGGGTGGCTGCGCTCCGGTGGGTGCGGCGCTGGACGCGGGCCTTGGGCTGCTGATCGACCAGCCGTTCTTCACTGTGCGTGATGAGGCCGCGGTCAATGACCTGGTGTTCGTCAACAAGTGCCTGCGGGACCATCTGACGAAGGACTACCTGGGTGTGGCCTTTGTGCAGGGTGGGCTGCTGGCGGTGAAGGTCCGTGGCAGTGCGGCGGGTTCGGTGTGGTTCTGCGGGTATGACGATGCCCGGGACCGGGACGGTCTGTCGGTGAACGAGCGGGTGGAGCGGTTGCTGCTGCCGTGCGGTGAGGACTTCGACGCGTTCTTGTCGCGGCTGGCGGGTAATCCGCCGGAGCTGGAGACGGTGGCGAACCTGATGGTGGACGGCGGCTTCGCGCGCGTGGTCCCGGTTGCGGTGGAGGGGTGACGGCCGGATGGTGACTTTCGCGCAGGCGCAGGAGCGCGCCGAGGAGTGGATCAACGGTGACGTGCCCGCGTACCAGCACCGCGAGGTGCACGTACGGGAGTTCGAGCTGGGCTTTGTGGTCTGGGCCGAGGACCGTACCGACGGGCCGACGTCCGATGGGGGCCGGCAGCGGCTGGTGATCGCCCGGGACAGCGGTGAGGCCACGCTGTGGCCCGGTCTTCCGGTGGGCGAGGTGATCCGGCGCTACGAGGAGGAGTACGGCACTCCTCAGGGTGAGCCGGTTCCGGCCGCGGCGCCGCCCGAGCGTATCGATCTGAACCAGACGTCGTTCCTGCTGAGTCCGCCCGAGTGGCTTCAGGACGCGGCGGACAGGCTGGGTATCCCGGATCAGCGGAAGGGTGCCGGCGCGACGCCGGAGGAGCCCGGTACCGGTACGGGCGGGCAGGGTGCCCCCGGTGTGGACGGCGCTCCGCAGGCGCGGCCCGCGGTGAGGGGTGTGGACTACGAGCCGACCGCGTCGGACCGGGTGCCGCCCGCGTCCGCGCCCGGGGCCGCATCGAACGGTGGGGCGACTCCCTGGGCCGGGACGGATACGAGTTCCCGTCCCGGTGAGGGTGCCGATGGCTCCGACGGCTCTGTGCCGCTGCCCGAGACGGTGTTCGCGCCGGCGCTCTCGGGTTCCGATGACGATGATGTGCCGCCGCCGTCGGTGGGCGCGGACCTGCCGACCGCGTTGATGTCGGGCGGCAGCCAGCTGCCGCCGACCGCGGTGACCCCTGCGTTCGACGTGCCGGGGAGGCAGGGCCGGCCGGGTCAGCCGTCGGACCAGCCGTCCGGGTCCGCGGGCGCGCCTGCCGCCCCGCAGTCGGGCGATATCTCCGATGCCGCCACCAGCAAGGCCGTGCTTCCGCCGCGTGGTTCGCGTAGCCCGCGGGGCAACGGCGCGTCGGCACCTCCGCCGCCGGCACCGCCCGGCGTGCCCGGTGCGCGGCCGGGCCCGTCCCCGACGCCGCCACCCGCGCCGCCGTCGGGGCCCGGGGTGCCGGGTGCTCCCGTGGGGGGCTATGTGCCGACGCAGCTCGTCTCGCAGCTGGGCCCCGACGGCCCCCAGCCGCCCCAGCCTCCGGGTCCTCCCGGTGCTCCGGGTGTGCCGGGCACTCCTCCGGGCGGTGTGCACCACGCGGCGACGATGCTGGCGAACCCGACGGGGAATCCGGCGCAGGGTGGCCCGGGTGCTCCCCAGCCGCCCCAGCCTCCGGGTCCTCCCGGTGCTCCGGGTGTGCCGGGCACTCCTCCGGGTGGCGTCCACCACGAGGCCACGATGCTGGCGAACCCGAACCCGAACCCGAACCCGAACCCGAACCCGAACCCGGTGCAGGGTCCGCCGCCGCCCCCGGTCCCGGGGCCCGTGGCGCAGCCGCAGCCCCCCTCGGCGTACGGGTATCCGCAGCAGCCCCCGGCCGGTGTCCCGACCGTCGGCCCCGGCTACCAGGCCGTGCTGCGCTACCGCGCGCCCGACGGTTCCGAGCAGCAGCTGATCCGCCGCTCCGCGCCGGGTACTCCGCACCCGGAGTGGCAGATCTACCACGAGCTGCGCGGGATGAACGTGCCCAACGACCAGGTGCTCGAGCTGCACACCGAGCTGGAGTCCTGTGAGCTGCCCGGAGGTTACTGCGCCCGGATGATCCGGGAGACCTGGCCGCAGGCGCGGATCACCAGCATCGCCCCGTACGGCAAGGACCATACGAGCCGTCAGGGCGGGATGCGGCAACTGCTCACCCACCAGGGCGAGCTGCACCAGGTCGCCGATGGCCCGGCCCGGCCGGCGCCGGTGCGTGCGCCGCTGCCGCAGGTCCAGCCGGCCCCGCCGATCGCCCCGGAGGGGATCGCGCAGGAGCTGGCGGGGGCGTTCGGTCCGCAGGGCATCTGCCGCTTCGACCAGCGCGCGGTGTCCCGGCAGGGCGTGCCGGACGCCGTGGCGCACACGCTGGTGTGGGCGGGTCTGCCGGGAGACTTCGGGCCGTTCTTCTGGGCGCAGCCAGCCCAGCCGGTGGTGCCGACGCTGGCGGAGCTGGCGCAGCAGCGCCAGGTGCAGCCCGCGTCCGACGCGGGCTCGTACCTGGTCGTGGGCACCGACTTCGGCAAGGCGCTCTGTGTCCAGTACGGCACGGCGCATATCGTCGCGGTGCCGGTGGAGGCGGGTCCCGGCGGTCAGCCGGTGGCGCCGCAGTTCGTGAACAGCGGTCTGCCGGAGTTCACGCGCTGTCTGGCTCTGCTGGGCCGGATGTGGCGGCTGCGTTTCGGTCTCAATCCGGAGCAGGCGGCCCGCTGGACGGTGGACTTCCAGGTCCAGCTCGCCGCGCTGGACCCGGCGGCGCTGTCGTCGCCGGAGAGCTGGTGGTCTGTGCTGCTCGAGCAGATGTGGGACGGGCTGATCTGATCACCGGTCCCTGTCGCGTGTGACGTACGAAGGGCGTCCGACCGCATCGCGCGGTTCGGACGCCCTTTCGTGTGCCCTGGGCCAGTCGTCAGTCCGGGGTCACTGCGGCGCCGCCGCACCCGCCAGGATGGTGGGCTCCACCGCCTCGTAGCGCTGTTGCTGGGCCACGGCGTCCTCAGGGGAGAGCACGGTGCCGAGCCAGCCCGCGAGGAAGCCGAGCGGCACCGAGACCAGACCCGTCGTGGTGTACGGGAACCAGTTGAAGTCCTCGCCCGGGAACACCGACTGGGGCGAGCCGGAGACCAGGTTGCTGCCGGTCATCAGGATGATCGCGGCGAGTGCGCCCACGATCAGGGTGTACAGCAGCCCGGTGCGGGTGTACCGGCGCCAGAACAGGCTGTAGACGAGGGCGGGGGCCACGGCGGACGCGCCGACGCAGAAGGAGAGCGTGACCAGTGCCTGGAGGTTCCAGTGCTGGACGAACGCGGCGACGGCGATGGCGCCGAGGCCGACGACCGCTGCCGCCGACCGGGCGACGCCCATCTCGGCGGCGTGGCTCAGCCGCTTGCGGCGCAGCCCGTGGGCGATGAGGTCGTGGGCGAGGCTGTTGGCGCAGGCCAGGGTGATTCCGGCGACCGATGCGAGCAGGGTGAGGAAGATCGCGGTGGCCACGGCGGTGAACAGCAGTGATTCACCGGTGCCGGGATCCTTGCCGAGGAGTGCCTGGCTGACGAGCAGGAACGAGGTCTTGCCCTGGGGGTCGGCGATGACCAGGCCCTTGTGCCCCACGATCGCGGCGGCGCCGAAGCCGATCACGGCGATCAGCAGGCAGGTCACGACCACGGTGGACACGGCCCAGGACATCGAGCGGCGTACGGCGGTCGCGCTGCGCGCGGTGAACATGCGCATGGTGATGTGCGGCAGCACCGCCGCGCCGAGCACGACCGTCAGCTGGGCGCTGATCATGTCGAGCCCGTCGTCGAACTGGAGCCCGGAGGCGAGGTAGGCGTCCCCGGCGCCGCTGCCCTTGGCCGCGGCGTCGAGCAGCGCGGGCAGGCTGAAGTCGAAGCGGTCCAGGACGAGCACGGCGATGGCGGTGGCGGCGCCGAGCAGCACGACGGTCTTCACGATCTGGATGAACGCGGTGCCCTTCATCCCGCCGATCGCCGCGTACGCGATCATCAGGATGCCGAGGCAGATGATGGACCCGGTCTTGAAGCCGTCCGAGTCGAAGCCGAGCACGAACGCGAGCAGGTCTCCGGCCCCCGCGAGCTGGAAGATCACCAGGGGGAGCAGTGCGGTGAGGGTGACGGCGCTCGCGGTGATCCGTACGGCGGGTCCGGGTGCGCGGCGGGTGAGGACGTCGCCCATGGTGAAGCGGCCGGCGTTCCGCAGCGGTTCGGCGAGCAGGAACATCATCAGCACCAGGGAGAGCACGGTGCTGAGGGCGAGGGTGAGCCCGTCGTAGCCGGCGAGGGCGATGACGCCGATGGTGGCGAGCACGGTGGAGGCGGAGATGTAGTCGCCCGCGATGGCGAGGCCGCTCTGCATGGGGCTCAGGGAGCGGTAGCCGGTGTAGAACTCGCCGAGGTCGTCACGGTCGGGCCCGGTCATCACGCACAGCAGCAGGGTGACGGTGACGACGGCGATGAACGCGACGAACGACATGGTCTGGGCATCGGAGCCGTAGGTGGTCATGCGCGCGCACCTCCCGCGAGCTGCGCGGTCTGCTCGGCCTGGTTCCTGATGCTGGCGGCGAGCGGGTCGACGCGCTGCCGGGCGATCCGCTCGTAGGCGGCGATCGCGGCAAGGGTGACGGGGAGCTGGAGGAGCCCGAGCAGCAGTCCGGTGGTGAGTCCGCCGCTGACGTCGCCGCTCATCAGGCCGGGGGCGTAGGCGGAGAGGAACAGGAACAGGACGAAGTAGCCGAGGGCGGTGAAGGTGGCGACCCGGCGCAGCCTGCGGTAGCTGGCGCGAAGTCCGGGCAGCTCCCGGTGGGGGGTGGGTGCCGGATCTTCGGCCGCGTACGCGAAGGAGCCGCCGGGTGGGGCGGCGGGCTGGTTGCCGGGGTAGGCAAAGTCGGCGTAGGCAAAGTCGACGGGATCGTCGAAGTACCGCTCGTACGACATCGGAGGTGCTCCTTGCGGTGCCCTGGTGCGGGCGGGGTGGTGCGGGCGGCGCGGGGGGTGAGCGGGTACGTTACTTGTCGGTACGGGCTGACGTAAGAGGCTTTCAGACTGGTTGGTATGTCAGTTCGGCAACGGTCGGGTCACGTCGTGGGGAGCCGTGGGGGGCGCTGTGCCCAGGGCTCTCACCTGCGAGGGACCGGTGTGCGTGGTGCGTACGCGCTGTGCGGGCCGGGACCGGTACGTGTCAGTCGTCGTGCGGGTCGGTGCGTACCGGGAAGGTGCGCGGAGCCAGCAGCACCAGGACGACCAGGGCGAGCGCGGCGGCGCCCGCGGCCCCCAGGAACACATAGTCCACCGCGGCGTCCACCGCCTGCCGCAGGTGCTCCGACGTGCCGGGGCGGGCGTCGGCCAGAGAGCGGGCGACCGTGTCCAGATCGCCGTCCGGATCGCCCGAGTCGTGGATACGGGACGCCAGCACGGTGTTCGCGAGCGCGCCGAACAGGGCCGCCCCGACGCTCTGCCCGACCTGGCGGCAGAACAGCACGGACGCGGTCGCCGTGCCGCGTTCCGCCCAGGGCACGGTGGACTGCACACTGACGATCAGCGGTAGCTGGAAGATCCCGAGCGCCGCGCCGAGCAGCAGCATCACCAGCGCGGGCTGCCATGCCTGGCCCGGATACGGCAGCAGCAGCGGGAACGCCAGCAAAATCAGCAGGGCCGCGCCGATGCCGATGACGGCGGTGTTCCGGAAGCCGATGCGGGTGTAGAGGCGGTTCGCGTACGCCGCGCTGACCGGCCAGCTCAGGGTCATCACGGACAGCACGAACCCGGCCGCCACGGGGCCGAGTCCCAGCACCGACTGGGCGTAGGTGGGCAGGAACACGGCGGGTGCGACCATCAGCAGACCGAGCGCGCCCAGTGCCAGGTTCACCGCGGCGATGGTCCGCCGCCGCCATACCCAGCCGGGGATCACGGGCTCGGCGGCCCGGCGTTCGATCAGCACGGTGGCGGCGACCCCGGCGGCGCTGCACACGAGCAGTGTGATCGAGGGTGCGGAGAGCCAGGGCCAGGCGACTCCGCCCTGGACGAGCGCGGTCAGCAGCAGGCTTCCGGTGACGAAGACGGCGAGCGCGCCCGGCCAGTCGACCCGGGGAGGGGTCCCCCGCTCCCGTACGGCCCCGCCGGTCCCGGCCCTGCAGCCGGTTCCGGTCCCGGCCCCCTCTGCGGTTTCGGTCCTGCTCGCGTCCCCGGTCCCGGCCCGGGCCGGTTCGTTCAGATGGCGGGCGACCAGCCACAGCGCCACTGCTCCGACCGGCAGGTTGATCAGGAAGATCCAGCGCCAGTCGGCGTATGTGGTGAGCAGTCCGCCGATCGCCGGTCCGGCGACCGCTGAGACCGCCCAGACCGTCGACAGCTTCGCCTGGATCTTGGGGCGCTCGTCCAGCGGGTAGAGGTCGGCGGCGATGGTCTGCACCGTGCCCTGGAGTGCTCCGCCGCCGAGGCCCTGGACGACGCGGAAGGCGATGAGCGAGGTCATGCTCCAGGCGGTGCCGCACAGCAGTGAGCCGACCAGGAACAGGACGATGCCCGTGATCAGGACGGGCTTGCGGCCGAAGGTGTCGGAGAGCTTCCCGTAGACGGGGATGGTGACGGTGGCCGCGAGCAGATAGCCGGAGAACAGCCAGGAGAACACCGAGAACCCGCCCAGTTCGCCGACGATCTGCGGGACGGCGGTGGACACGACGGTGCCGTCGAGTGCGGCGAGTGCCATGCCGAGCATGAGCGCGGCGACCACAGGGCCGCGGCGTGTGGTGCCGGGATGCGCGGAGGGGGTCTTCCTGACGGTCTCCCCCGCGCCGGCGTGTCCCCCGCTCATCGAAGTCCCTTCCCCATGCACGTATCTCCGCGGACCAGCTTCCCACTTGCACCTCACGCGACGGGAGGGGTCAGGCTCTGCGGGTAGCTGCCCGTTCGGGGGACCCAACCCCTAGGGGGAGCTCCTGACTTGCGGCCAGGGTCGGTTCGTCCCGTTGGAGGAGGAGGGAGGCAGGGCCCGTTCCCTACCTTGTTCTTACGGCGCTCTTACGGCCGGATCGGGGGACTCCCGGCGCACCCGAGTGGCCCCTACGGGGGTCTCCGGGGCGTCGGGGGTGGGGAAAACCCCCGGTCGAAGAGGGTGCCGTGCACCAGCGCGCCACCACCACGGCACGCACGAGACTTTCCACCGGAGCCACCGGATGGTGTGGCGTCCGCTGCTTCCTGACACCGAAATAGGAGACACACTGTGACAACGGCTGTGACCGTCCCCACACACGGGGGCACGGGAGGACGGACGGTCGTCGCCGCACGAGCGCGACAGGTCGTCAAGGCCTACGGCTCCGGGGAGACCCGCGTCGTCGCGCTCGATCACGTGGATGTGGACATCATGCGCGGACAGTTCACCGCGATCATGGGTCCGTCGGGTTCCGGCAAGTCCACCCTGATGCACTGTCTGGCCGGCCTGGACACGGTGACATCGGGCGGGATCCACATCGACGACACCGAGATCACCCGGCTCAAGGACAAGAAGCTCACCCAGCTGCGCCGGGACCGGATCGGCTTCATCTTCCAGGCGTTCAATCTGCTGCCGACGCTCAGCGCCATCGAGAACATCACGCTGCCCATGGACATCGCGGGCCGCAAGCCGGACGCCGAGTGGCTGAACCGCGTGGTGGAGACGGTGGGGCTGGCCGGCCGGCTGAAGCACCGGCCCAACCAGCTCTCCGGTGGCCAGCAGCAGCGGGTCGCCGTGGCGCGGGCGCTGGCCGCCCGGCCCGAGATCATCTTCGGGGACGAGCCCACCGGGAACCTGGACTCGCGCGCCGGTGCCGAGGTGCTTGGCTTCCTGCGCAGGTCCGTCGACGAGCTGGGGCAGACCATCGTCATGGTCACCCATGACCCGGTGGCGGCCTCCTACGCCGACCGTGTGCTCTACCTGGCCGACGGCCGCATCGTGGACGAGATGTTCAACCCCACGGCCGACCAGGTGCTCGACCGGATGAAGGACTTCGACGCCCGGGGGCGTACGTCGTGACCGTACTGAAGACCTCGCTGCGCAACTTCTTCGCGCACAAGGGACGCATGGCGCTGTCCGCCATCGCCGTCCTGCTGTCGGTGGCGTTCGTGTCCGGCACGCTCGTGTTCTCCGACACCATGAACACCACCTTCGACAAGCTGTTCGCGGCCACCGCCGCCGATGTCACCGTCACTCCCAGGACCTCGGCCACCGACGACGAGGCCCCGGCGACGGGCAGGCCCGAGGTCCTGCCCGCGGCCCTGCTGCCCCAGGTGGAGAAGGCCGACGGGGTGCGGTCCGCCGAGGGCAGGGTCATCTCCATGAGCGTGACCGTCGTCAACGCGGACAACGAGAACATGGGCTCCACCAACGGCGCCCCGACGATCGCCGGCAACTGGACGCAGGGCGAGCTGCGCTCCATGGAGATCGGCTCGGGCCATGAGCCGCGCGGACCCACCGAGGTGATGGTCGACGCCGACACGGCCGAGAAGCACGGCCTGAAGCTGGGCGACGAACTGCGCACCATCGCCGTCACCGGCGACTTCACCGCACGTATCTCCGGTATCGCCTCGTTCAAGGTGACCAACCCGGGTGCGGCCGTCGTCTACTTCGACACGGCCACGGCTCAGCGCCAACTGCTCGGCAGGACCGGCGCGTACACCCAGATCGAGGTCACCGCGAAGCCCGGCACCGGCCACGAGCAGCTGAAGAGGAACGTGGCCGCGGCGGTCGGCACCGCCCCGTACACGCTGCGGACCCAGCAGGAGGCGGCTGACCAGGGCCGTGAGGATGTCGGCGGCTTCCTCGACGTCATGAAGTACGCGATGCTCGGCTTCGCCGGGATCGCCGTCCTCGTCGGCATCTTCCTCATCGTCAACACCTTCTCGATGCTGGTCGCCCAGCGCACCCGTGAGATCGGGCTGATGCGGGCCATCGGATCGAGCCGCAGGCAGGTCAACCGCTCGGTGCTGATCGAGGCGCTGCTGCTCGGTGTGTTCGGATCGGTCGCGGGTGTCGCGGCCGGGGTCGGTCTCGCCGTCGGGCTGATGAAGCTCATGTCGGCGACGGGCATGAACCTCTCGACGCAGGACCTCACCGTGAAGTGGACGACGCCCGTGGTCGGACTGGTCCTCGGGATCGTGGTCACCGTGCTCGCCGCCTACATCCCGGCGCGCCGGGCGGGCAAGGTGTCCCCGATGGCCGCGCTGCGGGACGCCGGTATGCCGGCGGACGGCCGCGCCGGGCTGGTGCGCGGTGCCGTCGGACTGGTCCTCACGGGCGCCGGTGGGCTGATGCTGTGGACCGCCACACGGGCGGCCGAGGCGAGCGAGGGCTCGCTGTGGCTGGGCCTGGGTGTGGTGTTCAGCCTCGTCGGCTTCATCGTGATCGGCCCCCTGCTGGCGGGCGGAGTGGTCCGGGTCATCAGCGCGCTGGTGCTGCGGGTCTTCGGCCCGGTCGGGCGGATGGCCGAGCGCAACGCCCTGCGCAACCCGCGCCGCACGGGAGCCACCGGTGCCGCGCTGATGATCGGTCTGGCGCTGGTCGCCTGTCTGTCCGTCGTCGGCTCCTCGATGGTGGCGTCGGCGACCGACGAGCTGGACCGGACGGTCGGTGCGGACTTCATCATCCAGTCGGACAACTTCCAGCCGATGGTGCCGCAGGCCGAACAGGCACTGAAGAAGACGCAGGGCGTCGAGTCCTTCACCCGCTACAAGCTGGTCGAGGCCGAACTGACCGCCCCCGGCGGCAAGGGGAAGCCGGAGAAGAAGATGCTGTCCGCCGCGGACCCGACCTACGCCGAGGACCTGCGGCGCGAGACGACCGCGGGCGAGCTGGCGGCGGCCTACGGCAAGGACGCCATGTCGGTCTCCGGGGACTACGCCGAGGAGCACGGCGTCAAGGTCGGCGACACCCTGACGGTGCGCTTCAAGGGCGGTGAGGCGGCGCGGCTGAAGGTCGCGGCGATCACGTCGGAGGACACCAACGTCGACAAGGGCGCGATGTACGTCAACATCACGACCGTGGCCCGCTACCTGCCCGCCGACCGGATGCCGCAGAACCTGATGATGTTCGCCACCGCGCAGGAGGGCAAGGAGAAGGAGGCGTACGCCGCCCTCAAGAAGTCGATCGCCGGGTACCCGACGTACCAGGTGAAGGACCAGACCGACTACAAGCAGGATCTGAAGGACCAGATCGGCCAGCTGCTGAACATCGTCTACGGACTCCTCGCCCTCGCGATCATCGTCGCGGTGCTGGGCGTGGTGAACACCCTGGCGCTTTCGGTGGTCGAGCGGACCCGTGAGATCGGCCTGATGCGGGCGATCGGTCTCTCGCGCCGCCAGCTGCGGCGCATGATCCGCCTGGAGTCGGTGGTCATCGCGCTCTTCGGCGCGCTGCTCGGACTCGGCCTGGGCATGGGCTGGGGCACGGCGGCCCAGAAGCTGCTGGCCCTGGAGGGGCTCGGCGTGCTGGAGATCCCCTGGCCGACGATCGTGACGGTGTTCGTGGGGTCGGCGTTCGTGGGCCTGTTCGCGGCGCTGGTCCCGGCGTTCCGGGCGGGCCGGATGAACGTGCTCGACGCCATCGCCACGGAGTAGCTCGGGAACGGGTGGTGGTCCCCGGCCC
>NZ_JBHWIW010000011.1:0-25761 GCF_042731955.1 Streptomyces sp. NPDC059828
GTTTTTTGTTAGTTTGTTTTTTCTCCTATGTCTATATCGTCTTCTTCGTCTTTCGTGTTTTTTTTTTTTCTCCCTTGGCTTCTGGCGTGTGTGGTGTTGGGGGGCGGGCGGCGCCGTCCCTCCCCCGCCCCCCCCCCGCCCCCCCCGGGCGCCGGGGAGCCGCGTCGTCCGCCGTTCTGGCCGGGGCTCCGGGCTCAGGCCGCCTTCGCCTTGGTGGCGTACATGTCCACGTACTCCTGGCCGGACAGCTGCATCACCTCGGTCATCACCGAGTCCGTCACCGCCCGCAGCACATAGCGGTCACGGTCCATGCCCTCGTACCGGGAGAACTCCATCGGCTCGCCGAACCGGATCGTCACCCGGCCCGGGCGCGGGATGCCCGCGCCACCCGGCTGGAGCTTGTCGGTGCCGATCATCGCGAACGGCACCACCGGCGCACCCGTCATCAGGGTGAGCCGGGCGATACCCGTACGGCCCCGGTAGAGACGGCCGTCGGGGGAGCGGGTGCCTTCCGGGTAGATACCGAAGACCCTGCCCTCCTCCAGCACCCGGCGGCCCGTCATCAGGGCCGCGACCCCACCGTTCGCGCCGTCCCGGTCCACGGGGATCATGCCGACCCCGGTGAAGAACCAGGCCATCAGTCGGCCCTTCAGGCCCTTGCCGGTGACGTACTCGTCCTTGCCGATGAAGAACACCGGCCGGTCGCACACCAGGGGCAGGACCATCGAGTCGATGAACGTGAGGTGGTTGCCGGCGAGGATGACGGGACCGTCCGCTGGGATGTGCTGGACGCCTTCCACCCGTGGGCGGAACATCAGGCGCAGGAACGGTCCTAGCACTGCCTTGATGAGCGACAAGCGGGACAACGGGTCCTCCGAAGTCGTGGAGCAGTCGGTGCGGCCGACAAAGTCCTTGCAGGTGAGGACGATACTCGCGAGTCAGGGTCGGACGCACATGGGGTTCACGGACCAGATACACAGTGTTGACCTGAGTTTGGGACGCGTTTGCCCTGGGTCTCCCTCATGTCACGCCCAGCAACCTAGGTTGGAGTGCCTCATATCCGATTTCCCGATTCCCCCTGAGGGGCCCGACGGAGGATCACTCATGGCTCAGGTCGCAGGCACGACTCCCGGACGCCGGACCGTACTCGGTGCGGCGGTGGCCGGCTCCGCGTCCCTCGGCGCGGTCGGTATCGGCGGGACCATGGCGTCCGGAGCCGAGGCCGCCGAGCCCGCCGGACGCCACGGTCACCGGCAGCTCCCCGTCCCCACGGTCATCGCGCACCGTGGCGCCAGCGGCTACCGCCCCGAGCACACCCTCGGCTCGTACCAGCTCGCACTCGACATGGGCGCGCACGTCATCGAGCAGGACCTCGTGCCCACCAAGGACGGCCATCTGGTCTGCCGCCACGAGAACGACATCACCGGCACCACGGACGTCGCCACTCACCCCGAGTTCGCCTCCCGCAGGACCACCAAGACCGTCGACGGAGTCAGCGTCACCGGCTGGTTCACCGAGGACTTCACGCTCACGGAGCTCAGGACCCTGCGGGCCAAGGAACGGATCCCCGCCACCCGCCAGGAGAACACCCTCTACGACGGGCGCTGGCAGATCCCCACCTTCGAGGAGGTCCTGCGCTGGGCCGACAAGGAGGGCCGCAGGCGGGGACGTCCGGTCTGGCTGCATGTGGAGACCAAGCACCCCTCGTACTTCCGGGGTATCGGCCTCGGACTCGAGGAACCGCTCGCGAAGCTGCTGCGCCGCTACGGCCGCCATCGTGCCGACTCGCCCGTCTTCCTCCAGTCGTTCGAGCCCAGCAGCATCCAGAGGCTCGCGCGGCTGGTCTCATCGCCGCGCGTCGTGCTGCTCTCCGGCGCCACCACCCGGCCCTGGGACTTCGTACAGGCGGGCGACCCGCGCACGGTCGCGGACCTGGTCAGGCCCGATGGCCTGGAGTGGATGGCCTCGTACGCCCAGGGGATCGGCCCCACGCTCGACCTGATCATCCCGAGGGACGCCGAAGGCAGGCTCGGCACGCCGACCACCCTCGTCCGGGACGCGCACGCCAAGGGCCTGATCCTGCACCCGTACACGATGCGGAACGAGAACGCCTTCCTGCCAGCCGACTTCCGGCGCGGCACCGACCCCAACGCCTACGGCGACGCGTTCGGCGCCTTCCGCGTCTACTTCGAACAGGGCATAGACGGCATCTTCACCGACAACGCGGACACCGGACTGCTGGCCCGGGCGGACTTCGTCAGCGGCTGACGCCGTCGCTCATTCGGTCGGGTGAGAACCTGACACGGCCGAAACCCGGGACCTCGCGGTGACGTCACGCCGGGCATGACCCCCTATCCATCCACGTCCCCGACCCGCTCCGGAGCACTGGTGGAGCTGCTGCGGCCGCTCGTCGCCGCGGAGGCAGACGCCGAGGCACAGGACGGTGCCCTGGAGCCCGCGGACCTCGAACAGGACGTGTGGGTACGCCTCCTTGAGCGCCTCGCCGCCGGGGGACCGCCCCGGGACGCGGCGGCCTGGGTCCGGGGCGCCGTGCGCGACGAGGCGCGCAGGGCCCGTCTGAGGGCCCTGCGCGAGCGGGCCTTCGTCGACGAACCTGCAGCGGGCCCCGCGGGCTGTCCCGAACGGGCCCTGCTCGTCGCCGAACGGCACCGCACGCTCCGGGCCGCGGTGGCCCGTACTCCCGGACCATGTCCGCGGCTGCTGACGGCCCTGCTGTCCCCGGCGGACCTCACATACCGGGAAATCGCAGGACAGTTGGGTATCTCACAGGGAAGTCTGGGACCGACGCGTTCCCGTTGCCTGGGATGTCTGCGCAGAATGCTCGCGGCAGAGGTTGCAGCTCCTGAACTCCGGGGAAAGGAGCGGTAGACAACCGGGTGAAGGTGAGTGGAGGCGCGCCAGACATGGGCATGAGCGTGAGCATCACAGCGGCGGCGGTGCAGGACGCCGAGCACATCCTCAAGCTTCAGTACCTGTGCTACCAGAGCGAGGCGGCACTCTACGGCGACTACAGCATCGAGCCCCTCACTCAGACCCTCGAGGACCTCAGGGCCGAGCTGGCCCGGGGACACGCTCTGGTGGCCCGCCTCGGCGACGAGGTGATCGCGTCCGTGCGCGGTGAGGTCGACGAGGCGGGCGTCGCGCGCATCGCCAAGCTCATCGTCCATCCCCGTATGCAGCGCCACGGACTTGGGGGCCGGCTGCTCGGCGCGATCGAGACGCACTTCGCGGCGGACTCAGCGGCCAAGCGATTCCAGCTCTTCACCGGGCACCGCAGCGACCGCAATCTGCGCCTCTACCGCCGCCACGGCTACGCACCGGTGTCGGAGCTGTCCGCTGGGCCCCGGCTGACCGTGATCACGCTGGAGAAGAGAGTCGGTACGGCGGAGGGTGCTCCGGGACGGAGCGCGGGGGAGTACACCACCAGCGCGTGACGCCGCTGCGTGACGGTCGACGCCCCGCTCAGCGCCGGGACGTGCGCAGCCAGAGCATTCCGGTGATCGGCAGCAGCACCGGAATGAAGAGGTAGCCCATGCCGTAGTCGGTCCACACCGTGGCGTCCGGGAACGCGGCCGGATCCGCCAGCGTCCACGTGCCCACCGTCAGCACGCCGACCAGCTCGGCGGCGCACGACACCAGCGCCGCCCTGCGGGCCGTCTCACCCCCGCGCACCAGGGTGTACGTGATGAACGCGTACACCACGGCGGCCATCGCCGACAGGGAGTAGGCCAGCGGCGCGTGCTCGTACTCGGTGGCGATCTGGTAGAGGGAGCGGGACACGGCGCCCACCGACATCACGCCGTACAGCCACACCACGAGCAGCCCTGGCCCGTGGACCAGCCGGGTCCGCGAGCCGTCCGGCCGCTCTCCGGCGCTGTCCCCGGTGCCGGTGCCTGCCGCGGAGCGGGTCGAGTCCGTCATGCTCAGGCCTTCCAGATGTCGTAGAGCCGCACTTCCAGCACCGCGAGCACCACCGCGCCCGCCGCGACCGTCACCGAACCCCAGCGGGTCCGCTCGCTCAGGGAGAGGAAGCCGGCCGCCGGAATCGCCAGGAAGGCGCCGATCAGATACGAGATGAAGATCACCGAACCCTGATCGGCCTCTTCGCCGCGGGCGAGCTGCACGATGCCCGTGACCAGCTGGGCCAGCGCCAGGACCGTCACCACGGCCATGCCGATGAAGTGCCAGTCCTTCGTCGGCTGGTCCCGGAACGCGGCATAGCCGCACCAGGCGGCGAGGGCGAGGGCGGCCGCCGAGAGAGCGACCGTCAGGGCGTCGAGCATGCAGCCGAGAGTATTACGGGCCGAAATGCGCGGAGCGCTCGGCCCCCATGACCTCTGGAGCGCCGGGGAGCACTGACCGCGTATCCGTGGTCTTGACCACAGCGCATCAGCGGTGCGGTCGTGAGGGACAGCGCGTCTTGCCGGGGATTTTCGGGTATCGGAGCAGGTCAACGGGCTTGGGCGCGCTGCCGAGGCGACCCGGGTCGGTCCGCTATCTGGACGTTTGGATCTCGAAATCCGGACAGCGGAGATCGGCTCGGATGCTTGTCTGGTTTACTGGGCCGCATGACCACGACGAGCAGCCGCACCCTTGCGACCGAGGCGCACATGACGCCCGGTGCTCGCTGTATGTGTCGAATGTGCGCCTTCTGAGGGCCCCTGACTGAGCCTCGCGCCCCGAAGCGAGGCCACCGCCCTGCGCACACCGCCCACCGGCCGACTGTGCGGTGTCTCTGCGCCTGTCTGTCTCTGCTCCCTGTTGCCAGGACGACACACAAAGACGACACATCACCCATGTCCGGCGCGTCATAGCGCCACGCACTCGACAGTGACGGAAATCCTGTGATCACCACCAAGGGCCTCACGAAGGTCTACCAGTCGCGAGGCCGCGACGTCACCGCTCTGGACGGAGTCGATCTGCACGTCCGGGAGGGCGAGGTCTTCGGCGTCATCGGCCGTAGCGGCGCCGGAAAGTCGTCCCTCATCCGCTGCGTCAACCTGCTGGAGCGGCCCACATCGGGCACCGTGACCGTCGACGGCGTCGACCTCACGGCCCTCACCGGACGCGGCAACCGCACGGGCAGGGAACTGCGCCAGGCCCGCAGCCGCATCGGCATGGTCTTCCAGCACTTCAACCTGCTGTCCTCGCGGACCGTGAAGGACAACATCGAGCTCCCCCTGGAGATCCTCGGTGTCACCGGCGCCGAGCGTTCCCGGCGCGCCCTCGAACTGCTCGACCTCGTCGGTCTCGCCGACAAGGCCAAGGTGCACCCAGGACAGCTCTCGGGTGGCCAGAAGCAGCGTGTCGGCATCGCCCGCGCGCTGGCAGGAAACCCGAAGGTGCTGCTCTCCGACGAGGCCACCAGCGCCCTCGACCCCGAGACCACCCGGTCCATCCTCGAGCTGCTGCGCGACCTCAACCGGCAGCTCGGTCTGACCGTCCTGCTCATCACGCACGAGATGGACGTCGTGAAGTCCGTCTGCGACTCGGCCGCCCTGATGGAGCACGGCCGGATCGTGGAGTCCGGCACGGTGAGCGAACTGCTCGCCACACCGGGGTCGGAACTCGCCAGGGAGCTGTTCCCGGTGACCGGTGACGCCACCGGCCCCGACCGTACGGTCGTTGATGTCACTTTCCAGGGCGACACCACCACCCAGCCCGTGATCTCCCAGCTCTCGCGCACCTACAACATCGACATCTCGATCCTCGGCGCCGCGATGGACACGGTCGCCGGGAGGCAGATCGGCCGGATGCGCATCGAACTGCCGGGCCGCTACGAGGACAACGTCGTGCCCGTCGGGTTCCTGGGCGAACAGGGACTCCAGGTCGAGATCGTCGAGCACGAGCCCAACGAGGCCGGTGGCGTCCCCACGCCGCGCCCCGAACTGGTGAAGGAGACCGCGCAGTGACCTGGCCGGAGATGCAGCCGCTGCTGACCCAGGGCACCATCGACACCCTCTACATGGTGTTGTGGTCCACGGTCGTCACCGTCATCGGCGGACTTCCGCTGGGAGTCCTGCTGGTCCTCACCGACAAGGGCGGACTGCTGCAGAGCACCCCGGTGAACAAGGCCGTCGGTGTGGTCGTGAACATCGGGCGTTCGCTGCCGTTCATCATCCTGCTCATCGCGCTGATCCCCTTCACCACCGCGGTGGTCGGCACCTTCATCGGCCCGACGGCCATGATCGTGCCGCTCGCCGTCGGCGCCATCCCCTTCTTCGCGCGGCTCGTCGAAACGGCGATTCGCGAGGTCGACCACGGACTGGTCGAAGCGGTCCAGTCCATGGGCGGCTCCATACCGACGATCATCCGCAAGGTGCTGCTCCCGCAGGCCCTGCCCTCGATCGTCGCCGCCGTCACCACCACCGTGATCGTCCTCGTCGGGTACTCGGCGATGGCGGGCGCGGTCGGCGGCGAGGGGCTCGGATCCAAGGCCGTCACCTACGGCTTCCAGCGGTTCGAGACCTCGTTCATGCTCATCACCGTCGTCATCCTGATCGCCATCGTCACGGCCGTTCAGCTGATCGGCGACGGAGTCGTACGGCTGCTGGCCCGCCGGGGCCGCACCGCCTGATCTCTCCGATCCGACCGAGCGCATCTCCGCTTCACGTTTCCCCGGCACACCCGCGCGCCCGCACTCCTTGTCCGGGCGTCAGTACGCACCACTGGAAAGAGGCACTTTTCGTGCGCAACCACCGCAAGTACACCAAGCTCACCGCCACCGCAGCAGCAGCCGCCGCGCTCACTCTCGGCCTGACCGCCTGCGGCACGGCCTCCGACCCGGGCACGAAGTCCGGCTCCGGTGACAAGGCCGCGGCGGCGAACGAGCCGCTCGTCGTCGCGGCGTCCCCGACCCCGCACGCCGACATCCTCGAGTACGTCAGGAAGAACCTCGCCGCCAAGGCCGGGCTCACGCTGGAGGTCAGGGAGTTCACGGACTACGTCCTGCCCAACAACGCCACCCAGCAGGGCCAGGTCGACGCCAACTTCTTCCAGCACAAGCCGTACCTGGACGACTTCAACAAGAAGAACAAGACCACCATCGTCCCGGTCGTCGACGTCCATCTGGAGCCCCTCGGCCTCTACTCCGGCAAGGCCAAGTCCCTCAAGGACATCAAGGCCGGCCAGACCGTCGCCGTACCCAACGACACCACCAACGAGGGCCGCGCGCTCAAGCTGCTCGCCGACAACGGCCTGATCACCCTCGAGGCGGGTGCCGGTGCCGACGCCAAGCTCTCCGACATCACCGACAAGAAGGGCCTGGAGTTCAAGGAGCTGGAGGCCGCCACGCTGCCCCGCGCCCTGAACGACGTCGACGCCGCCGTCATCAACGGCAACTACGCCATCGAGGCCGACCTCGCGCCCGCGAAGGACGCCCTGGCACTGGAGAAGGCGGAAGGCAACCCGTACGCCAACTTCCTCGCCGTCAAGGAAGGCAACGAGAAGGATGCGCGGGTGCAGAAGCTCGCGAAGCTCCTCAACTCCCCTGAGGTGAAGAAGTACATCGAGGACACGTACAAGGGCTCGGTCATCCCCGCCTTCGGTCCCGCCGCGTAGACCGTCTTGCCAACCGTGCGCGGCGGCAAGGCACTTGCCGCCGCGCCGAGAGCGGAAGGCCTCGTGCACCCACAGCGGGTGCGCGGGGCCTTCGGTGTGTCCTCGGCGGGTTTCCGGCGTATCCCAGGCGTACGCACCCCGGCCATGCGCATCCGTCAGTCGATGTTGCATGCTGGGCTTTTACGCGTACGGCCTTTACGACGGTCTCGGCATGGAGCTGCGCATGACTACCCCCTTCCCGGACATCTCCATCAGCACGGAGCGGCTGGTGCTGCGTGCGCTCGAACCCGCCGACGCCCCAGCCCTTGCCGAGATGATGAACGACGAGCAGGTCGCCGCCTGGACCGCCGTGCCCCAGCCCTACACCGAGGCCGCCGCCCGGGAATGGATCAGCGGGTACGCGCCCGCCGAGCGCACCGCGGGACGCGGCCTGGACCTGGCCATCACCGAGTTCCTCACCCAGCGCCTGGTCGGCGTGATCCAGCTCGCCCACACCGACTGGCGAGTGCGCTCCACCGAGATCTCCTACATCGTCGCCCCGTGGGCCCGCGGCGAGGGCTACGCCTCCGAGGCGACGCTCGCCACCGCCCAGTGGCTCTTCCGCGACCAGGGTTTCGAGCGTCTGGAGCTGCGCACCGCCGCCGACAACACCGCGTCCCAGCAGGTAGCCCAGAGGATCGGCTGCATCAGCGAGGGCGTGTTGCGGGCAGCCTGTATAGCCCGCACCCGCACCGACGACGGGGGCTGGGCCGACCTGCGCACCGACTTCATCGTCTGGAGCCTTCTCCCCGAGGATCTCGAAGGCGTCGTCGACCAGGTGACCGATACCGGATATTCCTCCTTCGCCGACTGGAGCTGAGACCGGGTACGCTCACGCTCACGACCTGCGCGACCTGCGGCGACGCGGTGAGCACAGCGAGCATGACGAGTACGGCGACCAGAGCGTCGTCACGCACCCCAACTCACCTCAGCGAAGACCGGGAGACTGACGACGATGGCCGACCGGGTCACGGTGATCGGCTGGGACGGTTCCCCCCTGACCTCGGCAGCCAGGTCCGCGTTGTCCGCCGCCACGCTCGTCGCCGGAGCCGCCCACCACCTGGCGCTTCCCGAGGTACCGGCGAACGCCGAGCGGATACGGCTCGGCAGCCTCGACCTGGCCGCGCGGAGGATCGCGGGCCACCGCGGCAGCCCCGTCGTCATGGCGGACGGCGACCCCGGCCTGTTCGGCGTCGTACGCACCCTGCGAGCACCCCAGCACGGACTCGAGGTCGAGGTCGTGCCCGCGGTCTCGTCCGTCGCCACCGCTTTCGCCCGGGCCGGTATGCCCTGGGACGACGCCCAGCTCGTCGTGGCCCAGAGCCGCACCCTGCGGCGGGCCGTCAACGTCTGCCGGGCACACCCCAAGGTCGCCGTCCTCACATCGCCGGGGGCCGGGCCCGTGGAGCTGGCCCTGCTTCTGGAGGGGGTCCACCGCACGTTCGTGATCTGCGAGGAGCTCGGCACCGAACGCGAGCAGGTCACCGTGCTCACCTCCGACAAGGTCGCCGACCACACCTGGCGCGACCCCAACGTCGTCATCGTCATCGGTGGCGCCGCCGCGGTGTCCAGGAGCGGCTGGGCGGCGGGCCGTGACCCCGGCTATCCGCCCGCCGTACGCGGCTGGGCGCTGGCCCCGGAGCCCGGTGGCCCATCAGCCGGGGAAGGCGAGTCGGTCCAGCTCCGCGCCGCCCAGCTCGCCCTCCTCGGTCCGCGCCTCGGCGACCTCGTCTGGGACATCGGCTGCGGCGGCGGGGACCTCTCGGTCGACGCGGCGCGCTTCGGCGCCGCGGTGATCGCCGTCGACACCGACCTGGCCGCATGCGACCGCACGGCCGCAGCGGCCCGCAGCGCCGGCGTCCAGCTCCAGATCGTGCACGGTCGCGCGCCGCATGTGCTGGAGCGGCTGCCGGAACCGGACGTGGTCCGCATCGGTGGCGGGGGAGTGCCGGTGGTCACCGCCTGCGTCGACCGTCGGCCCGAACGCATCGTCACCCACGCCTCCACCCGCGACGAGGCCGAGGCGATCGGATACGCACTCAGCGACGGCGGCTACAACGTCGAATGCGCCCTGCTCCAGTCCGTCCAGCTGGATCCCGGCGACTGGTCCGAGCGGGAACGCTCCGTCGTCTTCCTGCTTTCCGGGGAGCAGCCGCGCCGGGACTAGGCCGTGTTTGGGAACTGGCGTCGTCCGCCCGAAGGGCGGGGCTCGCGGCGTCTGGTGCGCGCAGTCGCAAGGCGGTGGGGGTTCCCCCGCCGGAGGCAGGGGGGAGGTCGTCCTCGTACTGGGCGTACTCGGACGATTCGACAACGCAGCGAGTGCGCGTGCCAGGCGTCGCGAGCCAGGCGGGAGTTCCCAAACACGGCCTAGGTCCGTCCCGCCCGTCAGGGGCCGGACACGGTCCGGGACGAGTCCCGCTGAACGCCCTCCGGCCGTCGGTGCGCGCCGCCCGGGGCCTGCCTGATCGCTCCCCCCGCCCCTGGTGGCGTGGCCCGGCGCGGTAGGCTGGCCGATCGTTGTACCGCACTGGTGGGGCGCCGAATTCTCTCCCCCGGGCTTCTCCCTGCTACCGCAGAGAGACCCTCAGGGGAGGTCCAGCCAAAGTCCGCAACAGGGGGGCCGATTCGGGTCCCGGTGTGGTACGGCGCGACCGGGGGACGCGCAACGTGGCGCAGTCCACAGCCGACCATGGCGGATCCTGCTGCCGTGGACGCGAATGGCCAGGACAATGCTGGTGTCTGCGGGCTTTCGTGCCGCGCGGCGCACACGCTCGTTCTTGTTATAGACGGGTGCTTGTGTGCCGCGATCGGGCGCCCCGGGCGAAAGTCTGAAGGAGCACAACCGATGGGCGAGGGGAACGCATGACTGACACCGGCCAGATCCCGGGTGAGGGGCTGCCGGAGAACGCAGGCATGGTGGAGCAGCCGGGCATCCCCGCTCCGGGCGCGTACACCTTCCTCGATCCCTCCGAAGGCGCAGCCGTCGCTGACGACGACGACCTGCTGTTGATGCCGGGCGCGCAGGGCGCCTGGAGCGAACCGCCGCCGGCGGCTCCGGGCGGCGGGCACGCGGCCTCCGGGGCGCAGGCCGTCCCACCGGTCGCGCCCGTGGCGTCGCAGCAGCCTCCGGTCACAAGGGCCGTGGCTCCGGACGCCGCCGCGGCGGCCGTACGGGCCGCGGTGCAGCACGCGTCGCCGCAGGCCGCGGCGCCTTCCGCGCCGGCGACCCAGGTCCAGGAGGCCGTGGCTGCTCCGGTGCAGCCCGCCGAATCCGTACGGCCCGAAGCCCAGGCGCCCCTGGCGCCGGAGCCGGTCGCGGCCGAGCAGGTCGCACCGCAGCAGCCCGCGCCCCAGCCCGCGGTGCCTCAGCAGGCCGCTGCGCAGCCCGTGCCGCAGCAGACGCCCGTGGCCCCGGAGCCGGTCGTGCCCCAGCAGGTCGCACCGCAGCAGCCGGGACCTGAGACCGGGGCGCACGAGGCCGGCGGTCGGGACTCGGGTTCGCTCGACCTCGGGGGCGTACGAGTCCCGCCGACCTCGTCCACCCCCACCCCGCCCCCCGGACGCCGTCCGCTGCACATGGGCCCCCCGATGCCGGACGCCACCGGTGGTGTGGTGCGCTCGCTCGCGGACCGGGGACCCGCCAGCGCGGCGGGCACTCCCCCGGGGCACACACCGCCGCACCCCATCCCCGTGCGGCATCCGGGGCCGCCGACCACCGGCCCCGAGTACCTCGACATTCCCCGCGACGAGCCCGCGGAGTTCACCCCGCCTGCGCAGCCCGGTGAAGCCGCCCCGCAGGACGCCACACCGTGGACGCCCGTCCCCGTGCCGTCCTTCACCCCCGCGGAGACGGCGGAACCAGCAGAAACGGCAGAAACGGCAGAAACGGCAGAAACGGCAGAAACCTTCGTCCCGGAGGCGCCTGTCGCAGCGACCGTCGAGGCGCCCGGGCCCGAGCTTCTCGCCCCCGAACTCATCGCACCCGAGCCGGTGGTGCCGCAGCCCGTCGCACAGGAGCCCGTGCAGCCCCTGCCCGCACCGGAACCGGAACCGGAACCGGTGGAGCATGGGGCCGCCGCCCCCGCGCCGGAGCCCGTGCTCGCCGCCGGTCCCGCGCCGGAGCCCGTGGTCGCGGTTGTCCCGGCACCGCGCGACGGCAGCGCCGGCGACCGTGCCGCCGCGCCCCAGGAAGCGTCTCCGGCGGCGGAACCCGTAGCAGCGGAGCCCCTGGTGGCCGCGGCGCAGCCGGTCGTCGAGCCGCAGCCGGTCGTCGAGCCTCTCGCGGAGTCGGCCACCGCCGGCGAGAGCGTAGTGAACGAAGTGCACACCGAGATCAGCGTGACCACAGAGACGAGCGCGAACATCGAGACCAACGCGCACACCGAGGCGAGCGTGAACGCGGACACCGGCGTGCACAGTGCTGTCGCCGAGACCGGCGCCGACGTCGCGGCGATCGTCGCCGAGACGGCCGCCGTCGAAGCCCCGGTCGCCGGGACCGCTGCCACCGACACGGCCGCCACCGACACGGCCGCCACCGAGACGGCGGGCGACGCCGAATCGGCCTCCGCCGCCGCCCCGGGCTACGACGACGCCGAACGCGAGGCGGTTCTGCGTGTGATGCGCGAGCGGCGGGACATCCGCAACGGCTTCCGCAGCGACCCGATCCCGCACGAGGTCCTGCTGCGCGTGCTCGAAGCCGCGCACACCGCGCCCAGCGTGGGGCACTCCCAGCCCTGGGACTTCGTGGTCATCCGCTCCGCCGAGACCCGGCGCACCATGCACGAGCTCGCCCAGCGCCAGCGCGAGGCCTACGCCAAGTCGCTGCCCAAGGGCCGGGCGAAGCAGTTCAAGGAACTCAAGATCGAGGCCATCCTCGAGACCCCGGTGAACATCGTCGTCACCGCCGACCCCACCCGCGGGGGCCGTCACACCCTCGGCCGGCACACCCAGCCGCAGATGGCGCCGTACTCCTCCGCGCTCGCCGTCGAGAACCTCTGGCTCGCCGCGCGCGCCGAGGGCCTCGGTGTCGGCTGGGTCAGCTTCTTCGACGAGCGCGAGATGGTGCGCGCGCTGGGACTGCCCGAGCACCTCGAGGTCGTCGCGTACCTCTGCGTCGGATACGTCGACGAGTTCCCCGAGGAACCCGAGCTGATGCAGGCGGGCTGGTCCAAGCGCAGGCCCCTGTCCTGGGTGGTCCACGAGGAGACCTACGGCCGTCGCGCCCTGCCCGGCGAGGAGCCGCACGACCTGCTCCAGGAAACCGTCTCCAACATCCGCCCGCTGGACGCGAAGGCGCTCGGCGAGGCGTGGGAGCGGCAGAAGCGGATGACCAAGCCCTCGGGTGCGCTGGGCATGCTGGAGATCATCTCCGCGCAGCTCGCCGGGCTGTCCCGGATGTGCCCTCCGCCGATCCCGGAGCCCGCCGCGGTCGCGATCTTCGCGGGCGACCACGGGGTGCACGCCCAGGGCGTCACTTCCTGGCCCCAGGAGGTGACCGGCCAGATGGTCGCCAACTTCCTCGGTGGGGGAGCGGTGTGCAACGCCTTCGCCAACCAGGTCGGCGCCGAAGTGTGCGTCATCGACGTGGGTGTGGCGTCCGAGCTGCCGGCCACCCCCGGACTGCTGCCGAGGAAGGTCCGTCCGGGCACGGCCGACTTCACCACCGGCCCCGCGCTCAGCCGCGAGGATGTCGTCGCCGCGATCGAGGTCGGCATCGAGACCGCCCGCGATCTGGTCGCCGCGGGCAACAAGGCACTGCTCACCGGAGAGATGGGCATCGCCAACACCACCGCGTCGGCCGCCCTGATCGCCGTCTACACCGGTGCGGAACCGGCGGAGGTCACCGGCCGCGGCACCGGCATCAACGACGAGATGCACGCCCGCAAGGTCGACGTCGTCCGGCGCGCCCTGGAGCTTCACCAGCCGGATCCGGCCGATCCGGTCGGTGCCCTCGCGGCGGTCGGCGGTCTGGAGCACGCGGCACTGGTCGGCTTCATCCTCGGCGGTGCCTCGCTGCGTACGCCGGTCATCCTGGACGGGGTCTCCGCGGGCGCCGCGGCGCTGGTCGCCCGGGCGGTCGCGCCCGAGGCCCTCGCCGCCTGCATCGCGGGTCACCGCAGTGCCGAGCCGGGCCATGTGGCGGCGCTCAACAAGCTGGGCCTGCGGCCCCTGGTGGACCTGGACCTCCGCCTCGGCGAGGGTACGGGCGCCCTGCTGGCGTTGCCGCTGGTGCAGAGCGCTGCGCGGGCCATGCACGAGGTGGCGACCTTCGACTCCGCGGGCGTCACGGAGAAGTAGCCGGGTGCGCCGTGCGGCACGGGACCTCTGCCGGGTCCCGTGCCGCACAGCGTTGCCCGACCGTTCCGGGCACGGGGAACCACGCCCCGTAAAGTAATCACCGTCCCACCAGCCGCTCCACCGTCGCAGCGGCCAGCACCGCCGCACCGAGGAGCCGCACCGCCATGGCCGAGCACGCTGAAGGCACCCCGCGAGCCGAGCAGGCCGAGCACGCCGCGAGCACAGAGCCGGCCGCGCGCGCCGGGCGACCCGCCTACCCCGTGGGACTGCGCCTCTCGGGGCGCCGCGTCGTCGTCATCGGCGGCGGTCAGGTGGCCCAGCGGCGCCTCCCGGCCCTTGTCGCGGCCGGTGCCGACGTCATCCTGATCTCCCCGTCCGCCACCGCGTCGGTCGAGGCCATGGCCGAGGCCGGCGAGATCACCTGGACCAGGCGGCGCTACGAGGACGGCGATCTCGCCGACACCTGGTACGCCCTCGTCGCCACCAGCGACCCGCTCGCCAACGAGGCCGCGTCGGCGGAGGCCGAGCGGACCAGGACCTGGTGCGTACGCTCCGACGACGCCGAAGCGGCCACCGCCTGGACCCCGGCCACGGGCCGGAGCGAGGGCGTGACCGTCGCCGTCCTCACCGGAAACGACCCCCGGCGTTCCGCCGCCGTGCGCGACGCCATCGTGGAGGGTCTGCGGGACGGCTCTCTCATCGCCCCGCACCATCGCTCGCGTGAACCTTTCGTGGCCCTGGTCGGCGGGGGTCCCGGTGACCCGGACCTGATCACCGTGCGGGGACGACGGCTGCTCGCCGAGGCGGATGTCGTCATCGCCGATCGCCTCGGCCCGCGCGATCTGCTCGATGAACTGCCCCCGCATGTCGAGGTGATCGACGCGGCCAAGATCCCGTACGGCCGCTTCATGGCCCAGGAGGCCATCAACAACGCCCTCATCGAGCACGCGAAGGCGGGCAAGTCGGTCGTCCGGCTCAAGGGCGGCGACCCGTTCGTCTTCGGACGGGGGATGGAGGAGGCCCAAGCGCTCGCGGAGGAGGGCATCGCCTGCACGGTCGTCCCCGGGATCTCCAGCTCCATCTCGGTGCCGGGTGCCGCGGGTATCCCGGTCACACACCGGGGGGTCGCCCATGAGTTCACGGTCGTCAGCGGGCATGTCGCACCCGACGACGAGCGTTCCCTGGTCGACTGGAAGTCGCTCGCCAAGCTGCGCGGCACCCTCGTGATCCTCATGGGGGTGGACAAGATCGGAGCGATCGCCGAGGCGCTGATCGCGCACGGCAAGTCCCCCGAGACCCCGCTGGCCCTGATCCAGGAAGGCACCACCGCCGCCCAGCGCCGGGTGGACGCCACGCTCGCCACGGTCGCCGAGGCCGTCCGTACGCACGAGGTCAGGCCGCCTGCCGTCATCGTCATCGGAGACGTGGTCGCCGTCGGCGCCGGACGCCCCCGCTCGTAGGCCGGCAGCCCCTCGGCACCCACCAGCGTAACCAGCGGTAACCAATTCCCCGCCCGGGCCGTTGGCACCATCACCCGGAGAAGGCAGTATCACCCTGTGGCTGAACTCATCACCGTCGACGACCCCGACGACCCGCGTCTGCGCGACTACACGGGACTGACCGACGTCGAGCTCCGGCGCAGGCGTGAGCCCGCCGAGGGCCTGTTCATCGCCGAGGGCGAGAAGGTCATCAGACGGGCCAAGGACGCGGGTTACGAGATGCGTTCCATGCTGCTCTCGGCCAAGTGGGTGGACGTCATGCGGGACGTCATCGACGAGATCCCGGCACCCGTGTACGCCGTGACCCCCGAGCTCGCCGAACGCGTCACCGGCTACCACGTGCACCGCGGGGCCCTCGCCTCCATGCAGCGCAAGCCGCTGCCCGCGGCCGAGGAGCTGCTGCGCAGCGCGCGCCGGATCGCCGTCATGGAATCGGTGAACGACCACACCAACACCGGTGCGATCTTCCGCAGCGCCGCCGCACTCGGCATGGACGCCGTACTGCTCTCGCCGGACTGCGCCGACCCGCTCTACCGGCGCTCGGTGAAGGTTTCCATGGGTGCGGTCTTCTCCGTCCCCTACACCCGTCTCGACCACTGGCCCAAGGGACTGGAAGCGGTCCGCGAGGCGGGCTTCAGGCTGCTGGCCCTCACCCCCGACGAGAAGGCCTCACCCATCGACGAGGCGGCCCCGCACCGCATCGACCGAGTCGCGCTGATGCTCGGTGCCGAGGGCGACGGTCTGTCGCGGCAGGCCCTGGTGGCCGCCGACGAGTGGGTCCGCATCCCGATGGCGCATGGCGTGGACTCGCTCAATGTGGGGGCGGCGGCCGCGGTCGCCTTCTACGCGGTCGCGACGGGCCGCCCGGAAAGCTGAGCGGGTCTCCGGCCCCGCCGGCCGCCTTCGGACCTCAACCCCGCAGGCCCTGAGCCACGGTGATCCCGAGCGCCACCACGAGCGTCACGACCACGAACACGAAGATGCGCTGACGCAGCAGCCGGGGGTTGGCCGGCCTGCGCCCCGTCGACGTCGTGCGCACACCGGCTCTCGACGGTGTGCGCCCCGCTCCCGTGCCACCCCGGGACGGAGCGGGACGTGAACCACCCGTACGGGGCGCCGAGGGACGGGATCCCGGCTCACGCACGGGTGCCGGGCGTCCCTGCCCCTGCGTGCTGCGGCTCTGGCCCTGGGTGCTGCGGCTCTGGCCCTGGGTGTTGCGCCCCTGGCCCTGGGTGTTGCGCGCCGTGTACCGGACGGTGGTCTGGCGCCCGGACGACAGATCCTGCTCGATCCGCTCACGCTGGGCAGGAGGCCGCAGTGCCGGCAGGCCCTGCGCCTCACGTGCCGCGATCTCCTTCAGCCGCATCGACAGCTGGAGCGTGCTCGGACGCTGCTCGGGGTCCTTGGCCAGACACGCCCGCAGCAGCGGGGCCAGCGCGTCCGGCACCCCCCACAGCTGCGGCTCCTCGTGCACGACCCGGTAGAGCATGACCTCGGAACTGCCCTGACCGAAGGGAGAGTCGCCGGTGGCGGCGTACGCGAGCGTCGCGCCGAGCGAGAACACATCGGTCGCAGGGGTGACCGCCGCCCCCCTGACCTGCTCGGGCGCCAGAAAGCCCGGCGAGCCCACGGCCGTGCCGACGTGGGTGAGCGTGGAGGCACCGGTCGCCCAGGCGATACCGAAGTCGATGATCCTCGGGCCCTTCGGGGACAGCAGGATGTTCGACGGCTTCAGGTCGCGATGCACCACACCGGCCTCGTGCACGGCCACCAGGCCCTCCGACAGCGCCGCCCCGATAGCCGCGGTCTCCGCCGCCGGCAGCGCGCCGTCCTCGGCCACCTTGTCATGCAGTGACGGGCCGGGCACGTACTGCGTGGCGAACCACGGTCGGTCCGCTTCGAGGTCCGCCGCCACCAGCCGCGCCGTGCAGCCGCCCCGGATACGCCGGGCGGCGGACACCTCGCGGGCGAACCGCGACCTGAACTCCTGATCCTCCGCCAGATCCGGTCGGATCACCTTCAGCGCGACGCGCTGACCACGGCGGTCGGAACCGAGATAGACGACCCCCATACCGCCGGCGCCGAGCCGCCGATGCAGCCTGAACGAGCCGACGACACGCGGATCCTCGCGCCGGAGCCGCATCAACGCCATGTTTATCCCCGCCGGCTGGTCGTCCGATATCCGTTTGACGTGGCACAGCTTACGTATCTGTGGGCCGGTGTGCTCATAGGCCGCGCCCTCAGGAGCCGATCGATCGTCAGTGCCACCCAGCGCACCTGAAGGGCAATCAGGGTGCCCTCACCCACGGGGTGCAGCCGCCAGCGGGTCCCCAAGGCCACTTTGCCGAAGGGGCGTTGAGTCGACGGAATCATCCGGGGTGCCGTGCCCCGCCAGGGTGGAGCGGACCGCTCGCCGCGGTGGCCGGTGCCCTCCGGCCGGTGGTCAGGCCCTTGCCGCCGCATGGGGACATGGCTGACGTGACCGAAGTCACGCGCACAGGCGGCGTGCCCCTGCCCCTGCCCGTTGTCTCGGCGGCTCTGCGGGCGGGCAGCCCGGGCCGTTCGGGCATCCCCTCCGGGAAGACCCGCAGATCATGTGCAGCGTCTCCACCCAGGGGAGTACACCGCCGGCGCCCGGCTCATCCTCCGGGAGGCCCGTGATTCGGTACGCGGGCATGACGCCCGGGCCCGCCCGCGTCCCTAGCCTTGAAGTCAAGCGGTGGGTGCAGCTCTCGTCCCCCGAGGTCGGACACCCGCCGCTGCCAACGATTGACAGGAGAGGACCCATGGCGGACACGGCATCGCGGACCATGATCCGCGCGCAGGGACGCAGGGCGTTCGCCGCGTTCGGCGTCCGCCCGTCCGGCCGTCGCCACCCGCTGGTGGCGACGGCGATGGTGCTCCCTCTCGCGGCCCTGCTCGTCGTCGCCTTCGGCGGCTGGGATGCAGTGGTCACACAGGCGTCGTCCGTGGGCGTGATGCTGGGGCGCTGAGCGGCGCTCCGGAGTCCGGGAGAGCGGCCCGGGTCTCACGACATCCCACCCAAAGCCCCGTGGGGACGGGGGTGCGGCGGACGGCACGCGCTGGGCCGGTCAGCTGGGGAGCTGACCGGCCAGCGCAATGCAGGGCCCCGGTCGGCCCCGGCGGGCGCGTTCCGCGCCGTGCGGACCACCCCTTAGGCTCGCCGGGTGGACCAGGGCAATGCCACGCTCGTGCGTGCGCTTTCGGAGACCGCGCGGTCGGCGGCTCATGTGCCGGGGCGGGCGGATTCCTGCCGGGCCTGCGGGCGGGACGCCGACGTGCTGGCCCAGCGCCCCGACGGGGTGGTGGTGCGCCACGGCGCAGCCGTCGCGAAGGCGCACGCCCCTGGTACCGACCCGGAAGGTCACCGGCTACGTCTCGCCGTGGCGGCCCACCCCGAGCTGGACGGGATACTCCTGGCGCCGATCGACGCCGTCGACGGCGCGGGGGCCCAGGTCGCCGGGCGCCCCGTCACGGCCTGGCCGTACGGCAGCCCCGTGGATCCCACCGCCCCGGAAGACGCCCCCTGGGAGGCGGTCGCCCGCCTCCTCGCCCGGCTGCACCGCGTGCCGTTGGAGCGACTGCCCGGGCCGCTTCCGCCCATGCGCGGGCCGCTGAAGGCCGCGGCGGCGGTCGAGCGCCTTCCGCGCCACCCCGACGCCCGGCCCGTGCAGGCGGCGTGGCGGAGCCTGCCGGCCTGGGCCAGGGGCGAAGCCCCGGCACCGTGTCACCCGCCCCGGCTCTGCCACGGGGACCTGCATCTCGGTCAGCTGGTGCGCCATCCCGCCCACCAAGGCCCCTGGCTGCTGATAGACGTCGACGACCTCGGCCTCGGAGACCCGGCGTGGGACCTCGCCCGTCCCGCCGCCTGGTTCGCCGCGGGGCTGCTGGCACCGGACGACTGGAACCGCTTCCTCGCCGCGTACCGCGAGGCCGGCGGCCCTGCGGTCCCGCCGGCTCCCGGCGACCCCTGGCCCCAACTCGACGTACCCGCCCGCGCCCTGACCGTCCAGACCGCAGCTCTCGGGCTGGCCAGGAGCGCCCGGGAGGGCAGGGAGCCCGACGAGGTGGAGCAGCTGATGATCGGAGCCTGTGCCCGAATTGCGTCCCTCCCGACCGACTTGGACGGCAGCGCCCCGTCGTAGGGTTGTCGCAGCCGTGCACACCAACCGACCGGCGAGGAGCTGAGCAGAACATGCAGTGTCCCAAGTGCCATGCGCCCATGCACACGTACAACCGCAATGGCGTCCAGATCGAGCAGTGCAGCGGGTGCCGGGGGATATTCCTCGACTACGGCGAGCTGGAGGCGCTGACCCGCATGGAGTCCCAGTGGGTCCAGCAGGCTCCGCCCGCACCGGCCCCGGGCGGCTACCCCGCCGCGCCCGCGCCCGCCGCCCCGGCGTGGGGCGCCCCGCACCACGGTCACCATGGCGGCCACCACCGCCACAAGAGCTTCGGACGGATGCTCTTCTCCTCCTGACGGCCTTCCGCCGATCCCTGTCCCGGCTTTCGCTCCTGACAGGGAGAACGACGACGGAACCCCCGGCCGCATCGGCGGCCGGGGGTTCCGGGCTGTGGACGATACTGGGATTGAACCAGTGACCTCTTCCGTGTCAGGGAAGCGCTCTCCCGCTGAGCTAATCGTCCTCGGGACCACGATCCGAAGGCCGTGGGTGGTGCTGAGTGGACGATACTGGGATTGAACCAGTGACCTCTTCCGTGTCAGGGAAGCGCTCTCCCGCTGAGCTAATCGTCCTCGGGACCACGATCCGAAGATCGTGGGTGGTGCTGAGTGGACGATACTGGGATTGAACCAGTGACCTCTTCCGTGTCAGGGAAGCGCTCTCCCGCTGAGCTAATCGTCCTTGGAGGTGGAGACGGGATTTGAACCCGTGTAGACGGCTTTGCAGGCCGTTGCCTCGCCTCTCGGCCACTCCACCCCGGAGTGCGGGGGTCGGGAAGATCCCCCTCTCGAGCGGACGACGAGATTCGAACTCGCGACCCTCACCTTGGCAAGGTGATGCTCTACCAACTGAGCCACGTCCGCCTGTCGTTTCCCGGTCCGCTCTCACGTCCCGGCGACGTGTTGAACTCTAGCGGATTCCTGGGCCAGCACAAAAACGCGTTTCCGCAGCGTGCTGAGCTGTGGTCACCGCGGGTTCACCACCGGGTGCGCTGCCGACACTCTCCGGAAGGCACAGGGGCCGCTGCCCGGACCTGCCGAGGTGTGACGAGGACCGCACCTGACGATCATCCGGACCTCGCTTCCCGGCCACCGGACCTGGTCCGGCGACCGCCCGGAGCGGCGGGCCACGCCCCGCCATAGACTCACAGCCGTGCACGACCTCGCTCCTCTGGCCCGCTTCGGCGGCCTCGTCGCCACCGACCTCAGGGATGTCACCTCCGACCCCGAGGCCCTCGAGTCGTCCGGCTTCTGGGCCGTCGCCGCGGACTTCGAGGGACGCCTCACCTGCGCCCGCTTCGGCGACGTGCGCAGCGAGCCGGTGCCCGCGCCCGAGCCGGGGTGCTGGCGGGGCCCCGCGGCCGGGGACTGGACCTCGTCCCTGGACCGTGCCGCCTACACCGCGGGCGTGCGGCGGATCCGTGAGCACATCGCGGCCGGCGAGGTCTACCAGGCGAACCTCTGCCGAGTGCTGTCCGCACCCCTGCCGGACCCGGAGGCCGCCGATGTCGACGCCCTGACGGCGCTGCTGGCGCGCGGCAACCCGGCCCCGTACGCAGGGACGATCCGGCTGCCCGCGCACGGTGTGGAGATCGCCACCGCATCGCCCGAGCTGTATCTGCGCCGCGACGGTGGGACGGTGGAGTCGGGGCCGATCAAGGGGACCGGTCGCACCCCCCTGGACCTGCTGGAGAAGGACCACGCGGAGAACGTCATGATCGTCGACCTGGTCCGCAACGACCTGGGCCGGGTCTGTGCCACCGGTTCCGTCACGGTCCCGGCCCTCTGTGCTGTCGAGGCACACCCCGGTCTCGTCCATCTCGTCTCCACCGTTCGCGGCGAACTGACCACGGGGATGGGCTGGCAACGGCTGCTGGACGCCACCTTCCCGCCCGGATCGGTCACGGGAGCACCCAAGTCCAGCGCTCTCAGGATCATCGAGTCGCTGGAGACCGCGCCGCGTGGTCCCTACTGCGGCGGCATCGGCTGGGTGGACGCCGACCGCCGCACCGCCGAGCTGGCCGTCGGCATACGCACCTTCTGGATCGACCGGGCCGCGGGCCTGCTGCGTTTCGGCACCGGCGCCGGCATCACCTGGGGATCCGATCCCGGGCGCGAGTGGGACGAAACCGAACTGAAGGCCTCCCGGCTGCTCGCTGTAGCGTCGGGAAGCTACGCACAGACTGGAAGGACCGCGTCATGAGGATCTGGGTGAACGGCGGACTGAGGGATGCCGACACCGCCCTTGTCTCCGTACTCGACCACGGGATAACGGTGGGCGACGGCGTGTTCGAAACCGTCAAGGCGACCGAGGGGCGTCTCTTCGCCCTCACCCAGCACCTCGACCGGCTCACCCGCTCGGCACGTGGTCTCGGCCTGCCCGACCCGGACCTCGACGAGGTGCGCCGGGCCTGCGACGCAGTGCTCGAGGCCAACCCCGTGGCACTGGGCAGGTTGCGGATCACGTACACCGGCGGGCTCTCGCCGCTCGGCTCCGACCGCGGCGACGCCGGTCCCACCCTCGTCGTCGCGCTCGGCGAGTCCGCCCGCCGCCCCGACTCCACCGCCGTGATCACGGTCCCCTGGGTCCGCAACGAACGCGGCGCGCTGAGCGGGCTGAAGACCACGTCCTATGCCGAGAACGTCGTCGCGCTCGCCCGCGCCCATGAGCAGGGCGCGTCCGAGGCGCTGTTCGCCAACACCGTGGGGCAGCTCTGCGAGGGCACAGGGTCCAATGTCTTCGTGGTCGTCGACGGTCATCTGCACACCCCGCCGCTCTCCTCCGGCTGCCTGGCCGGGATCACCCGCGCACTGACCGTGGAGTGGACCGGGGCGCAGGAGACGGAGCTGCCGCTTGACGTCCTGGACCGGGCCGAGGAGATCTTCCTGACCTCCACCCTGCGGGATGTGCAGGCCGTACACCGCGTGGACGGCCGCGCGCTGTCCTCGGCGCCGGGGCCGGTGACCGCCAAGGCCATGCGGATCTTCGAGGAGCGTGCTGCCGCCGATCCGGATCCGCAGGCGCCCTGATGCCGTGGCTCCTGTCTGGTCGGAGATCTCCGCAAACCCTGTGAAACGTGGTGACGGCGGGCCGCCGGGCAGGTAGAACACCCCTGATGACCACCACTCTGCGGCCGTCCGGGCCGCTCCAGCGGGACGACCGGGGCGCCCGGTCACGAACCTACGACGTGTGCGTGAACAGCAGACGCGTCGGCAGCATCGAGCTGGGCACCCATCCCTCCCTCGGGCCTGCGGCCGGGGTCCTGCGCTCTCTGGCGATCGACGCGGGTGACCGTCACCGTGGGCGTGCCACGGTCGCGGCGCTCGCGGCGGAGGAGGTGCTGCGCGACTGGGGCTGCACGCGGATCAGCGCCTCGATCCCGGCGGCGGCGACGGGCGCGCTGCGGCTCGCGACGGCGCTCGGATACGTCGAGCAGGACCGCAGCATGCTCAAGGAGCTGACCGCCGAGCCCCTGCCCGGACTGCCCGGGGGTGCCGAGTGGCGGCCCATGGACGAGCCGGAGTTCCGCGACTGGTCGGCCGCGGAAACCGAGCACTACGCGCAGACCATGGTCGGCCTCGGCGTGCCGCCCGAGCAGGCCCGCGCACGTTCCGTGGCCGACCAGCGTGAGCTGCTCCCCGACGGGCTCGCCACCCCGAGGACCTGGTTCAGGGTGCTGGAGGCGGAGGGCTGCGTGGTGGGGCACGTCTGGGTGGGCGAGCGTGAGGTACGCCCGGGAGAGCGGGGAGCCTACGTGTACGACATCAGGGTCGCCGAGCCCCACCGCGGACGGGGCCATGGGCGCACCCTCATGCTGCTGGCGGAGCGGATCGCCCGGACGGAAGCCGGAGCGGGCCTGCTCGGACTGCGTGTCCTCGCGGGCAACACCCCGGCGCTGCGCCTCTATGAGTCGCTCGGCTACCGGGCGACCCGCATCAACGTGGGCAAGCGGCTGTTCTAGGAGCAGTGGGAGCCGTAGCAGTTCTAGGAGTTCGGGGAGAGGTCCTGCTCTGCGAGGAGCCGGTCGGCGATCTCCTCGATGCGCGCGCGCAGGCCCTCCTGGCTCTTGCCGCCGTCCAGCCGCTCGCCGCCGATGACATAGGTCGGGGTGCCCGTGACGCCGATGGCCTTGCCCTCGGCCTGGTCGGCGTCGACGATCAGGATGTGCCGTCCGTCGATGAGGGCGGTGTCGAACTCCTCGGCGTCCAGAGCCAGTTCACGAGCCACGTCGACGAGCAGCGGCTCGCCCCCGGTGTCCAGCTCATCGACCCGGCCGAGGACGGCGGCCACGTACTCCCACCCCCGGCCCTGGACCGTGGCCTCCTCCGCTGCCTGCGCGGCGGCGAAGGCGTGCTTGTGCTTCTCCAGCGGGAAGTGGCGCAGACGCGGCTCCAGCCGGTCGCCGTAGCGCTCCCGGAGCGCGTGGAGATCGGTGAGGGCGGTGCGGCAGTCGGGGCACTGCAACTCGCACCAGACGTCCAGGACGATCGGCGGTGGGGAGGTCTCGCTCATGCGCACAGTCTCCCAGCCGTGCCTGACCCCTCCCAACCGGTACCGGCTCCGGGCTGGGGCCGGGGGTATCCCGGAGATCTCCCTGACATGCGTCCGGATCATGGCCCGTACCGGGTGCGGCGGTGCAGGATGGGAGGAGAGCGGGAAAGGAAGAAGAGGGAAGGAAGGCGCGACAGAAGGCGCGCACCACTGCTTCGCTGGCCATGGAGGACCGGATGCTTGCCGAGACCATTTGTTCCGCGGCTGCCGCGGCCGGGCTGGGCATCGCCGCGGTCACGGCGTACCGCAAGCGCTATCTGACCGCGGCCCGTATCGCCGCGTATGCGCTCGTGCCCCTGGGGCTTGTGCTGACGGGCGCGGTGGGGTGGCTGGCCGGTACGGCGTTCAGCCCCGTGGCCTGGGTGGGCGTCGGGCTCCTGGGCCTGTCGTGGGTGCTCTTCTCGACGACCCGCAAGATGGAGCGCCGTGCGCTGGGTAAGCAGGCGCAGGGGGATCCGGCGATTCCGGGGTCCGGGACCGCCGACAAGCAGCCCGGGCAGATCGGGTCGGGCAAGCAGGGCAAACCGGTCAAGCGGGGCAAGCAGTCCACGACGGGTGCCGCAACTGGCGGGGACGACTTCAGCGATGTCGAGGCGATCCTCAAGAAGCACGGCATCTGATCCGCGGGCTCCGGCCGCAGTGGTGTGAAACGCCACGGGATCCGGTGAACTCGCCGCACCAAAGGGCGTGTTGCCCGATCACCCGGCTCCGGGCTGCGTCATCATCGCCCCGAGATGCTGGATACCCCCGCGGGTCAGACCCCCGCCTCAACCCCCGCCGACGAGCCGCGTGGCTGCCTCTTCGCGCTGTCCCAGCCGCCGCTGATGATCTTTCTCGCGGTGATCGGCTGCCTTCTGCTCATGGCCGCGGTCCATGATCTGTTCCTGCTGTGAGGGCGGTGGTCAGCCGGCCGCTTCCTTGCGGCGGGCACGGTACGCGGCGACATGCAGTCGATTGCCGCAGGTGCGGCTGTCGCAGTAGCGGCGTGAGCGGTTACGGGAGAGGTCGACGAAGGCGTTTCCGCAGTCCGGCGCCTCGCAGCGGCGGAGCCGCTCCTGCTCGCCGGAGACCACGATGAAGGCGAGAGCCATTCCGCAGTCGGCCGCGAGGTGGTCGGCGACGGATGCGCCGGGCGCGAAGTAGTGGACGTGCCAGTCGTAGCCGTCGTGGTCGGTCAGCTGCGGCGTGGTGCCCGCCGCGGCGACGAGCTGGTTGATGAGCTCGGCCGCGGAGCGCGGGTCCGGAGTGGCGAAGACCTCGGCGAAGCGGTCGCGTACCGCGTGCACGGCTGCGAGGTCGGCATCGGTCAGAACGCCTACGTCACTGACTTTGTGGCTTCGTACGAAGTCGTACAGCGATGGGATGTCCTTGAGCTCGTCGCTCCCCGCGCGTTCGGGCGCGGTGTTCACCAGATCGACGACGGTGTCGAGGGCGCTGCGGGTGTCGTGGGGGATCAGCACGATTCGCTCCCTGGCTGCTACGGGCGGGTGCCCGCCGAATTGCGCTGACTCTAGCGTCTCCCCAAAGCGCGCGACGGCGCCGTCCCCTCCGGGTGATCCGGCAGAGACCGCGCCCTCGAGTGCTGAGCG
>NZ_JBHWIW010000011.1:25771-64060 GCF_042731955.1 Streptomyces sp. NPDC059828
GTCCTGGATCCGCCCACCGCGGAGGGCGGGGGCCTCGGCCGGGTGTGAGCCGTCGTTTACGGCGCCATCGTCTTCTGCGCGCCCTACGCGCCTTCCGTGCGGTGCCGTCTCCCCGAGTCGGACGGCGCCGTGCGGTTCCCGGCCAGGTTCAGCTCTCGGCCAGGATGTGCGAGAGCTCGGTGTCAAGATCGAAATGGCGGTGCTCGGTGCCCGGTGGCACCGCTGCGTCGGTGCGCTTCAGGAAGGACTCCAGAGCCCGCGCAGGCGCTTCGAGGAGGGCCTCGCCCTCCGGGGAGCTCAGCGCGATGCAGACGACGCCCTGGCCGTGACTGCGCGACGGCCAGACTCGGACGTCACCGGTGCCGGTGGGCCGGTGCAGGCCCTCGGCGAGGAGATCGCGGGCGAACACCCATTCGACCGTCTCCTCGGCTCCGGTGTGGAAGGTGGCGTGCACGGCATAAGGATCGGCCGTGTCATACCGCAGGCCCGCGGGTACAGGCAGTGAGGACTCGCTCGATACAACGAGGCGCAGGTGCAGCTCGCAGCTGACCGTGGTGTTCATAAGCGCCAGGGCCTTTCGCTCAGTGTGCGCTCGGGGATTCGCACGTCGGCGAAATCGACATGCCACCTACGGTGCCGTTGTAAACCCCTCTGTCCGTTTTGTGATCCTCCGGGTACCCCGTACGGAGGAGTGCGATGTCCGACTCTGTGGTCATTCCCGCAGGGGCTCCCGTCAGGTACTTTGGGCTTCATGAATGCGGAGAGTGACGAGCGGGCGAAGGGTGGCGCGGCTCTGGCCCCCGAACCCGTCGCGGGGGATGTGGCTGAGGGCGCGGTGGGTGCTGAGCGGGCTGCCGAGCAGCCACTCGGATCCAGGGCGCCGGAATTCGTGAAGGCGCGCCGTACGCTGCATCTCAGCTGGCAGGTCGGCGTGTTCATTCTCGGCCTTGCCGTCGTTTCGGCGGGCGTGATCATGCTGCCCCTGCCGGGCCCGGGCTGGTTGGTGATCTTCGCCGGTATGGCCATCTGGGCGACTGAGTTCGTCTGGGCCCAGCTGGTGCTGCGCTGGACGAAACGCAAGGTGACGGAGGCCGCACAGCGGGCCCTCGACCCCAAGGTGCGCAGGCGGAACATCATCCTCACGTCCGTCGGCCTGGTGATCATCGGCGTATTGGCCGGCATCTACTTCTGGAAGTTCGGGCTCGCCATGCCCTGGAAGATCGATGAGTAGCGACGAACCGTGACACACGGTGACGGAGGTGTCGGCGGGGTGACCGCGTGATGATCGTCGCGATGGTCATGGAGTGCCGCTGACATGGGGTAATGTGTGCCGTGCGCCCGGGCGATTAGCTCAGTGGGAGAGCGCTTCGTTCACACCGAAGAGGTCACTGGTTCGAACCCAGTATCGCCCACCACCCGGACCGAAGGCCCCGGAGACAGCCGTCTCCGGGGCCTTCGGAATTTCACCCGTTCGGCTCAGCTCTCGCACGGCCGGGACAGGCTCCCTCAGCGCATCCGGCTCAGCGTCTCGCGCAGCCTGCGCGCATCATGCAGCCGCCGCTCGTATGTCGCCCCGACCGCGAGGAGCAGCAGTCCCGCGACAGCGGGTGGCAGCCAGCGGGGCAGGGCCCCGACGACCTGGACGACATACGGGGCGAGCTCATGCAGCGCGTCCAGCCCCAGCGTCAGCCCGCCCAGCACCATCGGCGCCTGGAGGCGGAGCCGGGCACCGGCGAGCGTGAGCGCCAGCGCGGCCAGCCCGAGGAGCAGCGGACGCAGCCAGTGCACGTCACCCCAGGCCGCGATCAGACTGGGCACCAGCGTCGCGGCCAGCCCGGCGCCGTACGCCGTCCACGACGATGCCTCCGGGTCCCGGCGCCGCCGCAGCAGACCCACGGCGAGCGCCGGAACGGTCACGGGGAGCGTGTACGCCTCCGGCGCCGACACGTCGGATGCGGCCAGACGGATCCAGGTGGCCGCCACGAACAGCACCACGGCGACGTACCCGGCGAACGGGCGCCGGTCCGCCCGCAGCGCGGTACCCCCGGCGATGACACCCGCGAGGGCCAGCGCCAGCGCCAGGGTCGGCGCATGCGGCACCGCGAGACTGAGCGCGACCAGACCAGCCGCGGCCCCCGTGAGCTCGACGGGAAGCGCCACAGGGTGCGGGCGCAGCCGCGCCGCGAGCAGCGCGGTGGTGGCCGGTACCGCGAGCAGAGCGAGGCCGGCCTGATGAGCGGGGAGCCCCGCGGCCGCCGCCGTCGCGCCGACGAGCCCCGCACCCCACACCACGGCGGCGCACGCGGTCACGGCGGCGAGGACGGCCCCACGGCTCGCCGCGGCCGCCACGGCGGACACCACGCCGAGCACCGCGAGCACGGTGAAGGTCGCCGGGCGGGTGGCCAGGCTCAGCGCAGCCACGCTCAGCGCCCCGGCCACAGCGCAGACGAGCCCGGTCAGCGCGAGCGGGCCCCCGGCCCGGGGCGGGTCTGCCGCCCCCGCGGCCGGGCTGTCCGCGCCCGGCACGACACGGGCACGCCCGGCCTCGAACGCTCCGCGGTCGGCCAGGACGGTCACCGCGAGCATCGCCGTCACCAGCAGCAGCCGGAGAGCCAGCATCCCCGCATGAGGCAGGGAGGGGTGGGCGGTCATGGTGAACCCGGCGCAGCACGTCAGGACGAGGGCAGCGCAGGTCGTGGCGGCACGGGGGAGCGGGACGGCGGGAAGCAGGCGGGGCGCCGCCCAGAGGACCGCCGCGACCACGACCAGGATCGGCAGTGCCGTGGACAGGCCGGGCAGGGGCGACGCAGAGGCAGGGGCGCCGGACCAGACCGAGCCGATACCGGACAGCGGGCGTGCCATCGTGAGGAGCGCGAACGGCAGCGCCAGGACCGTGGCCATGGCGTGCACCAGACCCGACGCGACGCAGAGGCCGGTGCGCACACCGCGCGGCACCGGTATCCGTACGACACCCAGCAGGGCTACCGCACACAGCAGATAGCCGGGCACCACCCAGGAAGCGGGCACCATGGTCCGCACCACACCACCTGCGGCCGCCACTGCGGCGAGTCCCGCCACCGCGGCTGTCACCGGGGCCGTCGACGGC
Source organism: Streptomyces sp. NPDC059828 (assembly GCF_042731955.1). Classification (NCBI taxonomy): domain Bacteria; kingdom Bacillati; phylum Actinomycetota; class Actinomycetes; order Kitasatosporales; family Streptomycetaceae; genus Streptomyces; species Streptomyces sp. NPDC059828. The sequence continues at coordinate 28,878 of NZ_JBHWIW010000011.1, forward strand.
TCCCGCCATGCGGCGCCGAGTGCCAGGCCGCCGGCCGCGAGCAGCAGCAGCCCTGGTTCCAGTGCGAGTGCCGGGGAGTCCGCCATCAAAGACAGCCAGCCCGCAGCCAGCAGTGACCAGCCACCGGTCAGTACGGCGCCTGTGGCCGCCGTCGCGCGGATGGCCACCGGCTTCGCCAGGAGTGCGACAGCGATATCGAACGCTGCCGTGGCCAGTGTCGCCCACACCGTCGCCGACAGGCTCGCGTCCGTCCCCAGCGCCCAGAGCGGCAGCGGGAGTTGTGCGGCCATCACGGCCACCGGCAGCGGGGTGCGCAGCCTGCGCAGCAGCAGTCCGTAGCCCGCCCACACCGCGGCGAGCACGCCGGCGGCGACGGCCGCATACCGCACGGCATCCGTGTCCGGCAGTGCGGCGCGGCGCAGGGCGTACGCGTCAAGCACCGTCAGTACCAGCCCCAGCACCGCGACCGCCTCGGCGGTTGCCGTGAGCCCGCGCCGCAGCAGCAGGAACGGCGTCGCCAGAGCCGCCGCCGTCACCAGGCCCAGCACCACGGACCGTCCTCCGATGCCGAGATGGCCCCAGCTGACCACGGTGAACGCGATCGCGGCGATCGTCAGCAGGATCCCGCCCAGCGTGAGCAGCACGTTCTGGGCGCTCGGCCCGGACGCCGGTGCGACCCAGGGCGCGCGTTGCGCGGGCCACGCCGGTCCGTGAGCAGCTGCCTGGCCCGCGCCGCGAGTCCCGAGCGCCTGGAGGGTGTGCACCAGCCAGGCCCTTCGGTTCAGCAACTGGGCGCGTCGTACGTCGAGTTGGGCGAGCTCGCCGTCGATGAGCCGCAGCTCGTCGGCGGGCGGCAGTGCGTTTTCCATGGGGGGAGTGTGGTCCCGGGCACATCCGGCCGGTATGCGCGTACGTACTCAGATCATCGGTGAGTACGTACATGCATGGCGCGGATCCGGCGCACACTCGGGTTATGGACTGGCATCACTACCGCTTCCGAAGCCGCTGGCAGCTCCCGGCACCGCCCGCACGCGTCTACGACGTGCTGGAGCAGGCCGAGCACTACCCCCGGTGGTGGCCCCAGGTCCGTGAGGCCGTCCCACTCGACGACCGGTCCTGCACGGCCCGCTTCCGCTCGTTCCTGCCCTATGACCTCGTCGTCACCGTGAGCAGCAGCCGCAGGGATCCCGAAGCGGGTGTCCTGGAGGCGCGGCTGGAGGGGGACCTCGTCGGCTGGGCCCGCTGGATCCTCGCGCCGGGCGTGGACGGCGGCACCCGCCTCCGCTACGACCAGGAAGTGGTGGTGAACCGCCCGCTGATGCGGCGCCTCGCGCTGATCGGGCGACCGGCCTTCCGGGTCAATCACGCGGCGATGATGCGCGCGGGACGCCGTGGGCTCACCGCGTATCTGGCGCGGGACGCGGAAGGGGTTTGAAGGAAACCCGCCGCTACCTGTATGGTTCGGTGCGTTCCCGGGCGATTAGCTCAGTGGGAGAGCGCTTCGTTCACACCGAAGAGGTCACTGGTTCGAACCCAGTATCGCCCACCGGGAGAGGCCGGTCCGTCGTATGACGGACCGGCCTCTGTGCGTTCCGGAGGCACGGCGTTCCGGAACTCACGCCGCCTGTGCCGGCATCTCGGGGCGCAGCGGCCAGGCCGGATCCACCGCCTCCTCCGATCCGTTGCGGGCGAACCACGCCTGGAGGCCCCGTGCTTGTGCGGCGTGCCACACCGCCTGGAGCGTATGCAGCTCCGCGGGCGACAAGCGCTCCAGACGCCCGGCGAACCGCCGTCCCAGAGCCCGTATGACCTCCAGCGCCGCGGTCGCGTCGGCTGCCGCGTCATGCGCTCCCTCCAGCGCGACCCCGTAGTGGGCACACAGATCGGTGAGCGTGCGCCGGCCCTTGCGATAGCGGTCCAGATGCTTGTCCAGGACCCGGGGGTCCAGGACGCACATCGACACATGCTCCAGGTAGTGCGCCAGCGACGAGGCGCGATGCCGCCGCAGTTCGCGGTCCAGCAGGGTCAGGTCGAAGGGCGCGTTCATCACGACGAGCGGCCTGCCCGCCGCGCACTGCTCGGCCAGCGCCCGGCCTATCTCCTCCATGACCGGAGCGGGCCAGCGGCCGTTGTGCTGGAGATGCTCCTCGGTCAGACCGTGCACGGCGATGGCCTCCGCCGGTACCGGTATGCCCGGGTTGACCAACCAGGCGGTGACGCGCGCACGTCCACCCGCCGAATCCTGGACGACCAACGCCGCGGAGACGATCCGGTCTCCATCGACGTCCACGCCCGTTGTCTCGGTGTCAAATGCGGCCAGGGGCCCCTCAAACCATTGCGTCATCCCCGAACTCCTCGCCCAAGCCGGGCAGATGGCGTGATGCCCTGCCCGAACCGGTGATACCCGCCCTGTTTGCGCGGTACGCAGGTGGGTGACAACACAGATGGCGGGACAGGAATCTGACATCCCGTCGCGGACTCGGGCGAGTGATCCGAAGTGGGTCCCCGCTCGCCGAAGGCAGGGGGGCGGGGACCGAGCCCCGCAACGAAACAGAATCGGCACAGCCGGGAAGGCAGACGGAGCCATGGCGCTCGCGCAGCCGGAACCGGGTGCGCTGCCCGAGCGGACCGTACCGCTGCGCGGAGCACTCGCCACCACCGCCTGCATGGAGACCCTTCAGGTGGGGTATCTCCACGCGGTGGCGGCAGCCGCGGGCTGCTCGCTGTCCCAGCCGTTCCCCGACAACGGGATCGACTGGCACGTCAGCCACAGCGCTCCCGGACACACCGTCGACGACGAAGTCACCATCAAGGTCCAGCTCAAGGCGACCTACCAACTGGCGCCGCACCCGCCGGGTCCGGCGTTCTCGTTCACGCTCGACAACGCGCACCTGGTGAAGCTGGCACGGACACCGGTGTCCGTGCACAAGATCCTTGTCGTGATGATCGTGCCGAGGACTCGGGAGGAGTGGCTGCGGGCCAGCCACGACCGGCTCGATCTGAGGCATTGCTGCTACTGGACCAATCTGGCCGGCCACCCGGTGACCGGCCGGCGCCGGACGACCGTGCGGATCCCGGTCGCGCGCGTCTTCGACGACCGGGCGCTGTGCGAGATCATGACCCGGGTCGGGACGGGAGGGAGACCTTGATGCACCGCCCGATCGGCGAACCACCACCGCCACGGACCAGTTCCCCACTGCCCCGCCCGCACCCGCTGCCTCTTCCGCTGCCGGACGACGTACCGGCGCCCTGGTACGGCGGGGACGGCCCCGACCCGTCGGGCGTCGATCCCGCCGTGCTGGCGGCACTGCTCGACCGGCACGGCTGGCGCAGGCGCGGGGGAGCGGTGGGGCGGTACGCCCGCTGGACCCCGCCCGGTCCGGCAGGCGGGAGCACCAGCCTGCTGGTGCCCGAGAGCCGGGCCTTCCCGGACGCGGACGACCTGCTGAGCGAGGCGCTCACGGCTCTGGCCCGGTCGGCCGCTCCCTCGGCCCGGGAGGTGCTCGTGGGGCTGTCGGTGCCGAGCGACGAGATCCGCTGGTGGCGGGACGTCCCGCAGGACCCGTCCGGGGCGGTGGCCTGGACGGTGCAGGAACAACTGCGGTCGGCGGCACGGCAACTGCTGCTCGCGGGGGCCCTCGCGGCACGGAGCCGGGCCGGTTACCACGGGGCGAGGCACCGGCGACAGGCAATCGCCGCGCTGGAGGGCGTCCTGGTCGGCCCGGCACCGGGCGGACGCGGGCTCACCGCCTTCGTACCGGTGACGGGCGGCCGGTCCGTCGCCGTCAGCCTGCACCACGCGCTCGCCGCCACCCGTGAGGCCGTCGACTACCAGCGGGCCACCGGCGGGATGGACGCGTTCGACACGGCGGTCCAGGCGGGCGTGAGCCGGGAGCTCACGGAAGCCGTCGTGGCGCTGGTGCGCGGCACCGAAGGGGCCCGGGTCGCGCTGGCCTGGTCACCAGCGGCGGGTGTGCCCGAAGGCTGCGCGGCCCGCCCCGAACCCATCGAGTTCTCCCCCGGGGACCTGCCCGCCCTGCGTGCGGCCGGCGCCCGTTATCTCCGCGAGGAACCGTCCGTCCCGGTGCGGATCACCGGCGCGGTGGTACGGATGCGGCGCTCGGGCACCCGCGGCGAGGGCACCGTGCGGCTGCGGGTGCTTGCGGGGGCCGAGGTCCCCCATGTCCGCGCCGTGCTCGACGAGGAGTCGTACCGGACGGCCGGCCACGCGCATCTGGTGGGACTGCCGATCCGGGTCATCGGCCGCCTCGAAAGCCGCGGCGGCTTCCGGCGCCTGAGCGATGCGACGGGCGTGGTGCCGGTGCAGGTCGACGACGCGGAACGGGACCGGCTGATGAAGGCGCTCCACGAGAACCTCGACTTCTTCGAGGAGGCCTGCGGCTCGGAGGACTGACCGGGGGCAGTCGCGCCGTGCCCTCCGCGCTGTGACGCCCGGCCCGCCAACCGTTTCGCGGGCGGGCTGCTCGGCTCGGTAGCATGGCCTATCGCGCACGCACCGAATCGGAGCGTGCTCCCCCATCAGGCAGGAGAGACCGGTGTCGGACGTCCGTGTGATCATCCAACGCGATTCCGAGCGGGAAGAGCGCGTGGTGACCACGGGCACGACAGCGGCCGAGCTCTTCGCAGGCGACCGGACCGTCGTCGCCGCGCGGGTGGCCGGTGAGCTGAGGGACCTGGCGTACGAGGTCGCGGACGGCGAGGAGATCGAGCCGGTCGGCATCTCCTCCCAGGACGGGCTCAACATCCTGCGCCATTCCACCGCGCATGTGATGGCCCAGGCCGTGCAGGAGCTGTTCCCCGAGGCCAAGCTGGGCATCGGCCCGCCGGTCAGGGACGGCTTCTACTACGACTTCGACGTGGCGAAGCCGTTCACGCCCGAGGATCTCAAGGCCATCGAGAAGAAGATGCAGGAGATCCAGAAGCGCGGCCAGCGCTTCTCGCGGCGGGTCGTCACCGACGAGGCCGCCCGCGACGAGCTCGCGGACGAGCCGTACAAGCTGGAACTCATCGGTCTCAAGGGCTCGGCGTCGAGCGACGACGGCGCCGATGTCGAGGTGGGCGGCGGCGAGCTGACCATCTACGACAACCTGGACGCCAAGACCGGTGAGCTGTGCTGGAAGGACCTCTGCCGCGGTCCCCACCTGCCGACCACCCGCAACATCCCGGCGTTCAAGCTGATGCGCAACGCCGCGGCCTACTGGCGCGGCAGCGAGAAGAACCCGATGCTCCAGCGCATCTACGGCACCGCCTGGCCGTCCAAGGACGAGCTCAAGGCGCACCTCGACTTCCTCGCCGAGGCCGAGAAGCGCGACCACCGCAGGCTCGGCTCCGAGCTGGACCTCTTCTCCATCCCGGACGAGATCGGCTCCGGCCTCGCCGTCTTCCACCCCAAGGGCGGCGTCATCCGCCGGGCCATGGAGGACTACTCGCGGCGCCGGCACGAGGAGGCGGGCTACGAGTTCGTCTACACCCCGCACGCCACCAAGGGGAAGCTCTTCGAGAAGAGCGGCCACCTGGACTGGTACGCCGAGGGCATGTACCCCCCCATGCAGCTCGACGAGGGCGTGGACTACTACCTCAAGCCCATGAACTGCCCGATGCACAACCTGATCTTCGATGCCCGGGGCCGGTCCTACCGTGAACTGCCTCTGCGGCTCTTCGAGTTCGGGACGGTGTACCGGTACGAGAAGTCCGGTGTCGTGCACGGCCTGACCCGGGCCCGCGGTTTCACCCAGGACGACGCGCACATCTACTGCACCAAGGAGCAGATGGCGGACGAGCTCGACTCGCTGCTGACCTTCGTGCTCGACCTGCTGCGCGACTACGGTCTGACCGACTTCTACCTGGAGCTGTCCACCAAGGACCCGGAGAAGTTCGTCGGCTCCGACGAGGTCTGGGAAGAGGCCACCGAGGTGCTGCGCAAGGCCGCCGAGAAGCAGGGCCTGCCGCTGGTGCCCGACCCGGGTGGCGCCGCCTTCTACGGCCCGAAGATCTCGGTCCAGGTCAAGGACGCGATCGGCCGTACCTGGCAGATGTCGACCATCCAGGTCGACTTCAACCTGCCGGAGCGCTTCGACCTCGAGTACACCGGCCCCGACGGCACCAAGCAGCGACCGGTCATGATCCACCGCGCTCTGTTCGGCTCCATCGAGCGCTTCTTCGCGGTGCTGCTCGAGCACTACGCGGGCGCCTTCCCGGCGTGGCTGGCGCCGGTACAGGCAGCGGGCATCCCGGTCGGCGACACCCACGTCCCGTACCTCCAGGACTTCGCCGCGGATGCCCGGAAGCGCGGGCTGCGCGTCGAGGTGGACGCGTCCTCGGACCGGATGCAGAAGAAGATCAGGAACTGGCAGAAGCAGAAGGTTCCGTTCATGATCATCGTCGGTGACGACGACATGAACGCGGGGACGGTGTCGTTCCGCTACCGCGACGGTTCGCAGGAGAACGGCATCCCCCGGGACGAGGCGCTGGCGAAGCTCGCTGACGTGGTGGAGCGCCGGGTACAGGTCTGACGCGTCCCCGCCGCAGCGTTCAGAAAGAGGCCCCCGGAGGATGCCCGTCCTCCGGGGGCCTCTTCTCGTCCTCCCTGGTGAAGATCTGCACCAGCCAGGACGAGAACGAACCCGTCACCGCGCCCAGCAGGGCCAGGCCGCAGATCATCATCCCGACCGCGATCAGCCGCCCCAGCTGGGTCACGGGCGTGACATCGCCGTAGCCGACGGTCGTCAGCGTCTCGGAGGCCCACCACAGGGCGTCCCCGAAGGTACGGATCGACGCCCCCGGCGCGTCGTGCTCCGCCTGGTAGACGGTGAGGGCTCCGGCATAGCCGAGCAGGACGGCTCCCGTTCCCGCGTAGGAGATGACCCGCGCGTGGAGACTCAGCTTCGGCGTCTCCCGTCTGCTCTGCACCGCGGTATAGACCTTGAGCAGCCGCAGGGGGCGCAGCAGTGGAAGGATCAGAACCAGGGTGTCCAGCCAGTGCGTCCGAAGGAAGCGGCGGGGCCGCTGACCGCTCAGCCGCAGCCGCACCACGTAGTCCGCCGCGAAGATCGCCCACATCAGGAGAGCGACCGCAAGGGCGATGTCACGCCAGGCCCGTTCCGAGTCCGGGGCCAGTGCGATTACCGAGTAAGCCGCGAGGAAGACCAGCGAGGCCCAGAACAGCGGCAGCTCAACCCGCTGCTCCCAGCGCTGGAGCGGGGTGAGCGCGTCATCGACGTCCATCGGCCCAGCATCGCCCGGAGTCCGCCAGGGTCCGCCCCGGCGACACGCTGCGAACGGTCGAAGTCATATGCTGCACCACATGACGAGTGAGCCGGAGCAGCAGATCGGAGTCGGGATCCAGGACGCCTTCCAGCGTCTGTGGACCCCCCACCGGATGGCGTACATCCAGGGGGAGAACAAGCCGACCGGGCCGGGAGCCGGGGACGGCTGCCCCTTCTGCTCCATTCCCTCGAAGTCCGACGAGGACGGACTCGTCATCGCACGCGGCGCGAGCGTGTACGCGGTGCTCAATCTGTACCCGTACAACGGCGGGCACCTGATGGTGGTCCCCTACCGGCATGTCGCCGACTACACGGACCTGGACGAGGCGGAGACCGCCGAGCTCGCCGCTTTCACCAAGCGCGCGATGGCGGCGCTGCGTACGGCCTCAGGAGCGCACGGTTTCAACATCGGGATGAACCAGGGCTCGGTGGCGGGGGCCGGTATCGCCGCCCATCTCCACCAGCACCTCGTGCCCCGCTGGGGCGGCGACACCAACTTCATGCCGGTGGTCGGGCACACCAAGGTGCTGCCCCAACTCCTCGCCGACACACGGAAGATGCTGGCGGAGGCCTGGCCTCAGGGATGACCTGGAGCGGGTGCCGCCCCCGGTCCCGCGGGCGGCACTCCGGCCGCGGTCGTTCTACGCGTCGTAGACATCGGCCTTGCGCGGCATCGGGTCCTGGACCATTCCGCTCACGATCAGGGACCGGTTGCTGAAGCGCTCGGTGTCCACCCCGTTCTCCTCCAGCACCCTCATCGCGGCGGCATGCGTCACCCGCAGCACGGGGGTGGCCGCGCGCATGGCGTCATCCGCCATGAACCGGTGCCGCCAGGGCTTGTCCGCCCAGGCGTGCCGCAGCCCGAAGGGCTCCGGCAGGACCAGCTTCCCGCCGAGGAAGTCCAGTAGCGGCGGGTACCAGGTGAACGGTGCCCTGACCATCAGCCGCACCACTTCGGGCGTCTCCACCAGCGGCATCGTCCGCGTGTCGGTCTCCCAGAACCGCACGGTCTTCGGGACCTCCACGGTCTTCGGTGCCGGTTTGGACGTGAACAGGGGGTGGACGGGACCGAGCGCATGGCCGGTCACCTCGATGCGAAGGGTCTCGTACAGCACGGTCACCGTGATCATCATGGTGATCACCAACTGGCCGTCCCACAGCGTGAACTGCACCCCCAGATAGTGGCGGTTGCCGCTGCCGAACTGCTGGTGGTCGCACATGCGCTGTATCTCGTGGCGCCGGACCTGGTACCTGTTGTCCACGTCCTGGCCCTCGGGCCTGGCCACCTCCGCCGCGTTCTCCCCGACCGGCACCACGACCCAGTGCTTCACCGAAGGGGCGGGGAAACCGCCCGTGTGCAGGGGGCCGCGCTGGAGCAGGGTGAGCTGGTCGTGGATCACCTTGATGACGTCCCAGCTGCGGAACTGGTGGAACTCCTTGGCCGGTGCCTTCGCCACCAGCTCCTCCGCGAGCTGCCAGCTGCCCCAGCGGGTCCCCATGCCCAGTATCCCCTTGGGGCCGGCGTAGAACACCGAGTTGGCGTGCTGCTCCGCCGTGAGCAGCTCCAGTCCCTGGCGCAGCTGCTCGGCCGCGGTCTCGTTGGGGTGGCCGGGCACCGCCTCGGGGACCTTCGCGCCGATTCCGCCGCCGGACAGCAGGCTGTCCCAGCGCTCGCGCATGTCCTTGGCCGTGGCCAGGCAGATCCGCTTCGCCAGCCACCAGCCGATCACCGGGGCGACGATCATGGCACGCAGGTAGGCGCCCAGGAAACCGGTGAACGGCAGCTTGAGGAGGAAGATCACCCCCAGCAGGGCGATCCCCGCCATCAGCGCCCCGCCCAGTGCCCCCATCCGCTTGTTCTGCGCCCCGGCGACCATCCGCCGCAGCGCGAACACGGCTATCCACAGCAGCATCCCGGGGAGGAACAGCAGCCCGAACACCGCCATGATCGCGGTGAGCTTGGCGTCCCGCTGCCTGCGGATCCCGTTCGCGGCGAGCGCGTGCTCGACCACGGTCTGGGGCTCGGTGCCGAAGGACTGGATCAGGGGCTTGCGCCCGCCGCCGAGCAGCCGCACCTGGACGGCCCGGGAGAACGCCTCGCCCAGACTCGGCTCGAACAGCTTGATCTTGGGCTTGGTCACCTTGGACTCGTGCCACTCGCTGTTGGCCTTGAGTATCTCGTCGACCTTGCCGTCCCGGTAGGCCGCCGAGGCGAGCGCGTGTGTCGCCGCCGTCTGCCCGGCCGCACCCTGGAGCGGGACCTGTGCCCCGGGAGAGAAATCGAATGCCTGCTCCGCCACCGCACCGCCCCCATCGCCGCATTCGCGGTAGTCGCCGAAATCTTCCGGCACCGCGACCTGTTCCCCGCTACCGCGCCCCGCACACCTTCTGAACTGGGCACCCCAGCGTATCGAGGACGCGCTGTGTCCGCCTCATCACCATGAAATACCGCCCGCCGCAAGGGGGTACGACGGGCGGTACGCACAACTCCTGGCCCGTGTTTGAGAACTCCCGCCTGGCTCGCGAAGCCTGGCACGCACACTCGCCGCGTTGTCGACTCGTCCGAGTACGCCCTGTACGAGGACGACCTCCCCCTGCCTCCGGCGGGGGAACCCCCACCGCCTTGCGATGGCACGCACCAGACGCCGCGAGCCCCGCCCTTCGGGCGGACGACGCTCGTTCTCCATCACGGCCTAGGCGGCCTCGGCCTGTTCCCTGATCTTGCCCGCCAACTGCGGTGGCATCGCCTCATGCCGGGCGTACGAACGGTCGAAGCGGCCGGTGCCGTGCGAGATCGACCGCAGATCGACCGCGTACCTCCCGATCTCGATTTCCGGCACCTCGGCCCGTACGAACGTCCGCCCCTGGCCCGCCTGTTCGGTGCCGACCACCCGGCCCCTGCGGCCCGACAGATCGCTCATGACCGCGCCCACGTACTCGTCGGGCACCATCACCTGCACCTCGGCCACGGGCTCCAGCAGATGGATCCGTGTCTCGGCCGCCGCCTCGCGCAGCGCCAGCGCACCCGCCGTCTGGAACGCGGCGTCGGACGAGTCCACCGAGTGGGCCTTGCCGTCCAGCAGCGTCACCCGCACATCCACCAGGGGATAGCCGGCCGCCACCCCCTTCGCCGCCTGCGCCCTGATGCCCTTCTCCACGGACGGGATGAACTGCCGCGGTACCGCGCCGCCCACGACCTTGTCCACGAACTCGATGCCCGAACCGGCAGGCAGCGGCTCGACTTCTATCTCGCAGATCGCGTACTGGCCGTGCCCACCGGACTGCTTCACATGACGGCCCCGCCCCTCCGACCGCTCACCGAACGTCTCCCGCAGCGACACCTTGTGCGGCACCACATCCACCTGGACTCCGTACCGGCTCCGCAGCCGTTCCAGCGCCACGTCCATATGGGCCTCGCCCAGACACCACAGCACCACCTGGTGCGTGTCCTGGTTCTGTTCGAGGCGCATCGTCGGATCCTCGGCGACCAGCCGGGAGAGCCCCTGTGACAGCCGGTCCTCGTCCGCCTTGCTGTGCGCCTCGATGGCCAGTGGCAGCAGCGGGTCCGGCATCGCCCACGGCTCCATGAGCAGCGGATCGTCCTTGGACGAGAGCGTGTCGCCCGTCTCCGCCCGCGACAGCTTGGCGACACAGGCCAGATCGCCCGCGATGCACGCCCCCATCGTGCGCTGCTGCTTGCCGAACGGTGAGGTCAGCGCCCCCACCCGCTCGTCCACATCATGGTCCTCATGGCCGCGGTCCGTCAGACCGTGCCCGGAGACATGCACGGTCTCGTCCGGGCGGAGCGTCCCCGAGAACACCCGCACCAGCGAAAGCCGCCCGACATAGGGGTCCGAGGCGGTCCTGACCACCTCCGCGACCAGCGGCCCGTCGGGGTCACAGCTGATCGCCGGACGCGGCGCTCCCTCGGGTGTGGTGACCGCCGGCGCCTCGCGCTCGAGCGGGGTCGGGAACCCGCCCGTGATCAGCTCCAGAAGTTCGATGGTGCCGAGACCCTGCTTCCCGCCGTCCGCGGCGGGCGCCGCGAACAGCACCGGGTGGAAGACTCCCCGGGCGACGGCCTTCTCCAGATCGTCGATCAGCGTCTTGAGGTCGATCTCCTCGCCGCCCAGATAGCGGTCCATGAGGGTCTCGTCCTCGCTCTCCGCGATGATCCCCTCGATGAGCCGGTTCCGTGACTCCTCGATGAGCGGAAGCTGATCCGGTGCCGGTGTCTGCTCCGCGCGCCCGCCGCCCGAGTAGTCGAACAGCTTCTGCGTCAGCAGACCCACCAGCCCGGTCACCGGAGCGTGCCCGTCGGCGGCCTCGGGGCCGTACAGGGGCAGATAGAGCGGCAGTACGGCGTCGGGGTCGTCGCCACCGAAGATCTGCCCGCAGATCCGGGTGAGGTCGTCATAGCCGGTGCGGGCCGTGTCCAGGTGGGTGACCACGATGGCTCGTGGCATGCCCACCGCCGCGCACTCCTCCCACACCATCCGGGTGGAAGCGGCCACGGCGTCGGCCTCCTGGGCCGCGGAGACAACGAAAAGGGCCGCGTCCGCTGCTCGCAGACCGGCCCTGAGCTCCCCGACGAAGTCGGCATATCCCGGGGTGTCCAGCAGATTGACCTTGTACCCGCCCCATTCGACCGGGATGAGGCTGAGCTGTACCGAGCGCTGCTGGCGGTGTTCGATCTCGTCGTAGTCTGAGACCGTCCCGCCGTCCTCGACCCGACCCGCCCTGTTGACCGCTCCGGCGGTCAGCGCGAGGGCCTCGACCAGTGTGGTCTTGCCTGAGCCGCTGTGGCCGACCAGCACCACATTCCGTACGGATGAGGGCCGGTCGGCCGTCGTAGCCCTGCCGGCGGCTCCGGGGTGTGCGTTTGCCTTGTCGCCCATGATTCGTTCCTCCCGACTGCGTGCACGGTGAGGTGAGGGCGCGGACCCGGGGGCGCCGTGTCGGGGAGACCCCCGGCCGGAACGAGTCGCTCGCTCCGGCACATGCCCGCGGTGGTCTTTCGAGCTTTCCACTCCCTTCACGGTGCGTCCATACGTCGTACGTGACCGGGGGAGTCCGCTCGCCCGCGACCGGCTTGACTACGATGGGCCCGCCGGTGGCCATTGGGGCCGCACGGCCCCACAGAATCCCGGGACGGCCATGCTGAACAAGTACGCGCGTGCGTTCTTCACGCGTGTCCTCACACCGTTCGCCGCGTTTCTGCTCCGCAGGGGGGTGAGCCCCGACGCGGTCACGCTCATCGGCACGGCCGGAGTGATGGTGGGGGCGCTGGCCTTCTTTCCGCGCGGAGAGTTCTTCTGGGGCACGATCATCATCACCCTGTTCGTCTTCTCGGACCTCGTCGACGGGAACATGGCCCGCCAGGCCGGCATCTCCAGCCGCTGGGGCGCCTTCCTCGACTCGACGCTGGACCGGGTGGCGGACGGGGCGATCTTCGGCGGATTCGCCCTCTGGTACGCGGGCAAGGGCGACGACAACATGATGTGCGCCGTCGCCATCTTCTGCCTGGCCAGCGGGCAGGTCGTCTCGTACACCAAGGCGCGGGGCGAGTCCATCGGCCTGCCGGTCGCCGTGAACGGGCTGGTCGAGCGTGCCGAGCGACTGGTCATCTCGCTGGTCGCGGCCGGTCTCGCCGGGCTGCACGGCTTCGGCGTGCCCGGTATCCAGATCCTGCTGCCGATCGCGCTGTGGATCGTGGCGGTGGGTTCCCTGGTTACCCTGGGGCAGCGGGTGGTGACGGTGCGTCGCGAGGCGGCCGAGGCGGACGCCGGGGCGTCATCAGAGGGGAGTGGGGCGGCTTCATGAAGGAACGGCTGACGGACGCGCTGTACGGACTGGGCTGGTCCGCGGTGAAGAAGCTGCCTGAGCCCGCCGCGACGGGACTCGGCCGCAGGATCGCCGACACCGCCTGGAAGCGCCGCGGCAAGGGCGTGCTGCGCCTGGAGTCCAACCTCGCCCGGGTCGTCCCCGACGCGGGCCCCGAGCGGCTCGCCGCACTCTCCCAGGCCGGAATGCGCTCCTACATGCGCTACTGGATGGAGTCCTTCCGGCTGCCCACCTGGGACCAGGAACGCGTCAGGCACAGCGTTCACATCAATGAGGTCCACCGGCTGACCGACGGCATCGCGTCGGACCGCGGTGTTGTGCTCGCGCTGCCCCACATGGCCAACTACGACCTCGCCGGTGTCTGGGTCACCCGTGCCCTGGACACCCCGTTCACCACGGTCGCCGAACGCCTCAAGCCGGAGAGCCTGTACGACCGGTTCGTCGCCTACCGCGAGTCGCTCGGCATGGAGGTGCTGCCGCACGTCGGCGGCTCCGCGTTCGGCACCCTCGCCCGCCGGCTGCGCGAGGGCGGTCTCGTCTGCCTGGTCGCCGACCGCGACCTCTCCGCCTCGGGTATCGAGGTCAAGTTCTTCGGCGAGACGGCCCGGATGCCGGCCGGGCCGGCGCTGCTCGCCCAGCAGACCGGGGCCCTGCTGCTGCCCGTCACCCTCTGGTACGACGACACCGAGGTCATGCAGGGCCGTGTCCACCCACCTGTCGACGTACCGGAGACGGGTACCCGGGCCGAGAAGACGTCTGTCATGACACAGGCGCTGGCGGATGCCTACGCCACCGGAATCGCCGAACACCCGGAGGACTGGCACATGCTTCAGCGTCTTTGGCTCGCGGACCTCGAGGAGCCGAGGGCATGAGGATCGGCATCGTCTGCCCGTACTCCTGGGATGTCCCCGGTGGCGTGCAGTTCCACATCAGGGACCTGGCGGAGCACCTGATCCGGCTGGGGCACCAGGTGTCCGTACTCGCTCCCGCCGACGACGACACCCCGCTCCCCCCGTACGTGGTCTCCGCGGGGCGCGCCGTGCCCGTGCCCTACAACGGCTCGGTCGCCCGGCTCAACTTCGGCTTCCTCTCCGCGGCCCGCGTACGGCGCTGGCTGCACGACGGCACCTTCGACGTCATCCACATCCACGAACCCGCCTCACCCTCCCTAGGGCTGCTGACCTGCTGGGCGGCGCAGGGGCCGATCGTCGCCACCTTCCACACCTCCAACCCTCGCTCGCGCGCGATGATCGCGGCGTACCCGATCCTCCAGCCCGCGCTGGAGAAGATCAGTGCCCGTATCGCGGTCAGCGAGTACGCCCGGCGGACCCTGGTCGAGCACCTGGGTGGCGACGCCGTGGTCATCCCGAACGGCGTCGATGTGGACTTCTTCGCCACGGCGGAGCCCAAGGCCGAGTGGCAGGGCGGGCGCGCCTCCGGCGAAGCCGGAGGGGACACCATCGGCTTCATCGGCCGCATCGACGAGCCCCGCAAGGGCCTGCCCGTGCTGATGAAGGCCTTCCCGAAGATCCTCGCGGAGCGCCCGGACACCCGGCTCCTCGTCGCCGGGCGCGGCGACGAGGAGGAGGCTGTGGCCTCCCTCCCCGCGGAGATGCGCTCGCGTGTGGAGTTCCTCGGCATGGTGAGCGACGAGGACAAGGCCCGGCTGCTGCGCAGCGTCGATGTGTACGTCGCACCCAACACGGGCGGCGAGAGCTTCGGGATCATCCTGGTCGAGGCCCTCTCGGCGGGCGCACCGGTGCTGGCCTCCGACCTGGACGCCTTCGTCCAGGTCCTGGACCAGGGCGCCGCGGGTGAACTCTTCGCCAACGAGGACGCGGACGCGCTGGCCGCCGCGGCGGTCCGGCTGCTCGGTGACCCGGCCCGCCGGGAGGAGCTCAGCGCGCGGGGCAGCGCGCATGTCCGGCGCTTCGACTGGTCGACGGTGGGGGCGGACATCCTCGCGGTCTACGAGACCGTGACGGACGGTGCCGCTTCGGTGGCGGCGGTGGAACGACCCGGCCTGATGGCCCGTTTCGGCCTGGCGCGCGACTAGGCCCGTGTTTGAGAAGGAGCATCGTCCGCTCGAAGGGCGGGGCCCGCGGCGTCCGGTGCGTGCCATCGCGAGGCGGTAGGCCGTCCTCGTACGGGGCGTACTCGGACGGTCTCGACGACGCAGCGAGTGTGCGTGCCAGGCGCCGCCTGCCAGGCGGGAGTTCTCAGACGCGGCCCGGGTCCTGACCGGGCGGTCGGAGCCGGCCCACCACCGTGAAGGGCGTCGCGTGCGTCGCCTGGCGGATCAGGCAGGACGGTCCGCGAGCGCGAGCGGGGGCTCGTCGTCCATCTCGAACGCCAGCGGGAACGGGGCGTGACCGGCGAGACGGAACCAGCGGACCTTGCGGTGCCGGCGCAGCGCGCGGGCGGCGCGGACGGCGTCGTTGTGGAACCGGCGCGCCATGGGGACGCGTCGCACCGCCGCTGCGAGCTCGTTCGCGGCGTCGTCGCCGCCCGGGGCCTCCCTTACCGCCTCGACTTGCTCCGTCTCGCCGAACACGGCACGCAGCGCCTGGCTGAGCTCGCTCTCCGCGACCTCGCGGTGCTCCTCGTCGGCCTGGCGTGCGGCGTGGGCGGCCTCGTACAGCACGATCGAGGAAGCCGGATCGAGCACTCCGGACGTGGCGAGTTCCTGCGTGACCGATGCGCGCCGCAGCAACTGGGCGTCGAGCGCGGCGCGGGCGGCGTCGATCCTCGCGTGCAGGCGGTCGAGACGGCCTGCGGTCCAGCTCAGGTAGAGCCCGATGAGGACGAGCGCGACGAGGATCCAGATCATGGTTGCGGTCACGGCGGGCAAGGGTACCGGTCAGTGCCCGTGTGCCCGCACCGCCTGGGGCGTTGGCCGCCTGTGGCGCGGGGCCCGGTCCGCCCCCGGCCTGGCTGCCCGACTGCCCGGCCTGTCCGGTGGTCGGAGGACGGACTTCGGGGGTTCGAGGACGGACTCCGGTCCGCAACGGGGTGCGGCGCACGGGCCACGCTGCCCGCCCGGTGGCCACCCAGAACGAGCCACAGCCTCATCATTGGCCCTTGCAGTGGCCTGGCCCGCCCTGTTTGCTCGACGGAGCACTACCGCACCAACTCCCGTCGTCACCGAATGAGGTCGATCGTGTCCAGCACGCTTCCCACCACGCCCCAGTCCCCCGAGACCGGCACCGCCCGCGTGAAGCGCGGCATGGCCGAGCAGCTCAAGGGCGGCGTGATCATGGATGTCGTCACCCCGGAGCAGGCGAAGATCGCCGAGGACGCGGGCGCCGTGGCGGTCATGGCCCTGGAGCGGGTGCCGGCCGACATCCGCAAGGACGGCGGCGTGGCCCGGATGTCGGACCCCGACATGATCGAGGGCATCATCGACGCCGTCTCCATCCCGGTCATGGCCAAGTCGCGCATCGGCCACTTCGTCGAGGCCCAGGTGCTCCAGTCCCTCGGCGTCGACTACATCGACGAGTCCGAGGTGCTGACCCCGGCCGACGAGGTCAACCACTCCGACAAGTGGGCCTTCACCACCCCGTTCGTCTGCGGTGCCACCAACCTGGGTGAGGCCCTGCGCCGCATCGCCGAGGGCGCGGCCATGATCCGTTCCAAGGGCGAGGCCGGCACCGGCAACGTCGTGGAGGCCGTGCGCCACCTGCGTCAGATCAAGAACGAGATCGCCAAGCTGCGCGGCTTCGACAACAACGAGCTGTACGCCGCCGCCAAGGAGCTGCGCGCCCCGTACGAGCTGGTCAAGGAAGTCTCCGAGCTCGGCAAGCTGCCGGTCGTGCTGTTCTCCGCCGGTGGTGTCGCCACCCCCGCCGATGCCGCGCTGATGCGCCAGCTCGGTGCCGAGGGTGTCTTCGTCGGATCCGGCATCTTCAAGTCGGGCGACCCGGCCAAGCGTGCCGCCGCCATCGTGAAGGCCACCACCTTCTACGACGACCCGAAGATCATCGCGGAGGCTTCCCGCAACCTGGGCGAAGCCATGGTCGGCATCAACTGCGACACCCTCCCCGAGACCGAGCGCTACGCCAACCGCGGCTGGTAACCACTGATGAGCACCCTCTCCCAGCCTTCGGCGGTGGCACCCCCGCTGATCGGGGTCCTGGCCCTCCAGGGCGACGTACGGGAGCACCTGATCGCCCTGGCCGCGGCGGATGCCGTGGCCAGGCCGGTCCGGCGTCCCGAGGAACTCGCCGAGGTCGACGGTCTCGTCATCCCCGGCGGCGAGTCCACCACCATCTCCAAGCTGGCCCATCTCTTCGGGCTGATGGAGCCGCTGCGTGAGCGCGTGCGCGCCGGCATGCCCGTCTACGGCACCTGCGCGGGCCTGATCCTGCTCGCCGAGAAGATCCTCGACCCGCGCTCGGGCCAGGAGACCATCGGCGGTATCGACATGATCGTGCGCCGAAACGCCTTCGGCCGCCAGAACGAGTCCTTCGAGTCCGCGGTCGACGTCAAGGGCATCGACGACGGCCCCGTGGAAGGCGTCTTCATCCGCGCGCCATGGGTCGAGTCCGTCGGCGCCGAGACCGAGGTACTCGCCGAGCACGGTGGCCACATCGTCGCCGTGCGGCAGGGAAACGCGCTGGCCACCTCATTCCACCCGGAACTGACCGGTGACCACCGGGTCCACGCGCTGTTCGTCGACATGGTGCGCTCCGCGCGGTGACCTGGTCCCGGTAGGATCACAGGCGGACACAGCAGGGATTGGTTACGCGAAGGAGACAGGCAGATGTCCGGCCACTCTAAATGGGCCACGACGAAGCACAAGAAGGCCGTGATCGACGCCAAGCGCGGCAAGCTCTTCGCGAAGCTGATCAAGAACATCGAGGTCGCGGCCCGCACCGGTGGCTCCGATGTGGAAGGCAACCCCACGCTCTTCGACGCCATCCAGAAGGCGAAGAAGCAGTCGGTGCCGAACAAGAACATCGACTCCGCGGTCAAGCGCGGTGCCGGTCTTGAGGCGGGTGGCGCCGACTACGAGACGATCATGTACGAGGGTTACGGTCCGAACGGTGTCGCGGTGCTCATCGAGTGCCTCACCGACAACCGCAACCGCGCCGCGTCCGACGTGCGGGTCGCCATGACCCGCAACGGCGGCTCGATGGCCGACCCCGGCTCGGTGTCGTACCTGTTCAACCGCAAGGGTGTCGTCGTCCTCCCGAAGGGCGAGCTGAGCGAGGACGACGTGCTCGGTGCGGTGCTGGACGCCGGTGCCGAGGAGGTCAACGACCTCGGCGAGAACTTCGAGGTCATCAGCGAGGCCACCGACCTGGTCGCGGTCCGCACCGCGCTCCAGGAGGCCGGTATCGACTACGACTCGGCCGAGGCCAACTTCGTCCCGACCATGCAGGTCGAGCTGGACGAGGACGGCGCGCGCAAGATCTTCAAGCTGATCGACGCGCTGGAGGACAGCGACGACGTGCAGAACGTCTTCGCCAACTTCGATGTCTCGGACGATGTCATGGAGAAGGTCGACGCCTGATCCCGCTTCGTACGACGGGCCGACGGGGACGCACGCCCCCGTCGGCCCGTCGCGTTGCGGGGCGTTGTCAGTGCGAGCCGATAGCCTGCACGAACAGTTGGCTCAAAGGGGGTGGCGTGTGCGAGTGCTGGGGGTGGACCCGGGGCTGACCCGTTGCGGTATCGGCGTCGTCGAGGGCGTCGCGGGGCGCCCGCTGACCATGATCGGTGTCGGAGTGGTGCGCACCCCGGCCGATGCGGACACCAGCCACCGCCTTGTCGCCATCGAGCGGGGCATCGAGGGGTGGCTGGACACGCACCGGCCCGAACTGGTCGCCGTGGAGCGGGTGTTCAGTCAGCACAATGTGCGTACGGTGATGGGCACGGCCCAGGCCAGCGCCGTTGCCATGCTCTGCGCCGCCCGCCGCGGGCTCCCCGTCGTGCTGCACACCCCCAGCGAGGTCAAGGCCGCCGTCACCGGCAGCGGCCGTGCCGACAAGGCGCAGGTCGGTGCCATGGTGACCCGGCTGCTGCGACTCGACGCACCGCCGAAGCCGGCCGACGCCGCGGACGCGCTGGCCCTCGCCATCTGCCACATCTGGCGCGCCCCCGCGCAGAATCGCCTCCAGCAGGCGGTCGCCGCACACCACGCAAGGAAAGGCCGCAGCGAATGATCGCCTTTGTGAGAGGCCCCGTGGCCGCTCTCGCCCCGACGACGGCCGTGATCGAGGTCGGCGGCGTCGGCATGGCGGTGCAGTGCACGCCCAACACGCTTGCCGGGCTGAGGGCCGGTCAGGAGGCCACGCTGGCCACGTCGTTGGTCGTGCGCGAAGACTCGCTGACCCTGTACGGCTTCGCCGACGACGACGAGCGGCAGGTCTTCGAACTGCTCCAGACCGCCAGCGGTGTGGGCCCGCGTCTCGCCCAGGCGATGCTCGCCGTACACAGCCCGGACGCGCTGCGCCGCGCGGTGGCCACGGGCGACGAGAAGGCGCTCACCGCCGTGCCGGGCATCGGCAAGAAGGGGGCCCAGAAGCTGCTCCTGGAGCTCAAGGACCGGCTCGGCGAACCCATCGGCTCCGCCTCCCGCGCCGTCGGCGCACCCGTCACCCAGTCCTGGGGTGACCAGCTCCACGCCGCGCTGATCGGCCTCGGCTACGCCACCCGCGAGGCCGACGAGGCCGTCACCGCCGTCACACCCCTCGCGGAGGCCGCGGACGGCCCGCCGCAGATCGGCCAGCTGCTCAAGGCCGCCCTCCAGACCCTCAACCGCACCCGCTGACACCACACCCGAGGCGATCCACTGTGAACTGGGACGACGACACCGCATCGCCGACCGACGACGGCACCGAGGCGCGGCTCGTCGGCGCGTCCGCCGACGGCGAGGACCAGGCCGTCGAAGCCGCCCTGCGCCCCAAGTCGCTGGACGAGTTCGTGGGCCAGGAGCGGGTGCGGGAGCAGCTCGACCTGGTCCTGAAGGCCGCACTGGCCCGCGGCGCCACCGCCGACCACGTGCTGCTCTCCGGGGCGCCGGGCCTCGGCAAGACCACCCTCTCCATGATCATCGCCGCCGAGATGGGCGCCCCCATCAGGATCACCAGCGGCCCCGCCATCCAGCACGCGGGTGATCTCGCCGCCATCCTGTCGTCCCTGCAAGAGGGCGAGGTGCTGTTCCTCGACGAGATCCACCGGATGTCCCGGCCCGCCGAGGAAATGCTCTACATGGCCATGGAGGACTTCCGGGTCGACGTCATCGTCGGCAAGGGCCCGGGCGCCACGGCGATCCCCCTGGAGCTGCCACCGTTCACCCTGGTCGGCGCCACCACCAGGGCAGGACTGCTGCCCCCACCGCTGCGCGACCGCTTCGGTTTCACCGCCCACATGGAGTTCTACGAGCCGGCCGAGCTCCAGCGCGTCATCCACCGCTCCGCCCAGCTCCTCGATGTGGCCATCGACACGGACGGCGCCGCCGAGATCGCCGGCCGCTCCCGTGGCACGCCCCGCATCGCCAACCGGCTGCTGCGCCGGGTCAGGGACTTTACGCAGGTCAAGGCCGATGGCCGGATCACCCGGGAGATCTCCGCCGCGGCGCTCGCGGTGTACGAGGTCGACGGCCGAGGGCTCGACCGGCTGGACCGTGCGGTGCTCCAGGCCCTGCTCAAGCTGTTCGGCGGCGGACCGGTCGGTCTGTCCACCCTGGCCGTGGCCGTGGGGGAGGAGCGGGAGACGGTCGAGGAGGTCGCCGAGCCCTTCCTCGTGCGGGAGGGGCTGCTCGCCCGCACCCCGCGGGGACGCGTCGCCACCCCCGCGGCCTGGGCGCATCTGGGCCTCGTACCTCCGCAGCACGGCGCCGGTGGGCAGCAGGGTCTGTTCGGCGCCTGACGGCGCGGACGGTCGCCGGGCGGGGAACGACGGTGCCATGCTGGGCGTTGTTCCATCGATGCGGACTCGCTTAGACTCCGCCGATGCCGACCTGTCTGTCACGGTCGGCTGCCCACCCCCGTAGACCAGGCCGCAACGCAGCGCGGTCGTGCGAAGGAATTCCGTCCCGTGAATATCGTGACCCTCCTCCCCTTCATCGTGCTCATCGGGGCCATGTTCCTGATGACCCGCTCTGCCAAGAAGAAGCAGCAGCAGGCGGCGACGATGCGCAACCAGATGCAGCCCGGTACCGGAGTGCGGACCATCGGTGGGCTGTACGCGACCGTCAAGGAGGTCAACGACGACACGGTCCTCCTCGAGGCCGCGCCCGGCGTCCACCTGATGTTCGCCAAGAACTCGATCGGCGCCGTCCTCGACGACGCGGAGTACAACCGGATCGTGCACGGCGACGGGGACGAGGCCCTGAAGAGTGACACGCCGATCGTGCCGGACGACGCTTCCTCGCTCACCGGTGCCCCTGGCGACGACGACCACGCCGAGGATGGCAAGATCGACCTGGGCAAGAAGGACGAGGCGGACGACGCCGCTTCCGCGCCCGAAGCCAAGGACGCCGCCGAGGACGACGCGAAGAAGACCGACGGCGACACCGACGCGAAGTAGCAGCGACCGGGGGACCGCGGCGCGCCAAGTGCGCAGCCTGCGGTCCCCGGTTCGTGCCGACCACTGCGGGGGCAGGTCCCCACTACACTTCGTGGCCGCTCCGTCGCACACTCGGCGCGCAGCGGTTGGACAGGGAGAATCGAGAAGGTGGCAGCACCGAAGAAGGGCCGAAAGGCGCCCTCCGGTCAGGGAAAGCCAGGGCGCACCCTGGCGATGCTCCTGATCGTCATGGCCGCTCTGGTCGGCGGGATGTTCTGGTCCGGGGAGACGACTCCCCGCCTCGGCATCGACCTCGCCGGCGGTACGACGATCACGCTCAAGGCTGAGCCGGACGCCGGCAAGGAAAGCGCGATCAACCCGACCAACATGAACACCGCGGTCGGGATCATCGACCGCCGTGTCAACGGTCTGGGCGTCTCCGAAGCCGAGGTACAGACCCAGGGCGACCGGAACATCATCGTCAACATCCCCAAGGGCACGAACTCGGAGCAGGCGCAGAAGCAGGTGGGCACGACCGCCCTGCTGTACTTCCGCCCGGTCCTGGCCGTGGCCGCCGGGGCACCGACGACGCCTGAGCCCGCCAAGAGCGGCGCCCCGAGCACCAAGCCCAGCGCCACGCCATCGGCGAAGGCAGGCAACGGCGCGCCCAAGGCGACCTCCCCTTCCGGCGCACCCAGTGCCAGCACCCAGGGCCGCGCGGTGACCGACGCGCTGAAGGCCCCGTCGCCGGGCCCGAGCGGTGCTCCCGCGGCCAAGCCGTCCACCGCGCCCTCCGGCAAGCCGGGCGCCACACCCAGCGCGCCCCCGACGCCGTCCCCCTCGGACGCCGCGCTCCAGAAGAAGTTCACCGAGCTGAACTGCCTGGTCCCGGCTCAGCGCGCCAACGTCGGCAAGGGCACCACGGACAAGGACACCATCGTGGCCTGCGGCGAGAACGGTGCGGGCCAGTGGGAGAAGTACCTGCTGGGCCCGGCCGAGGTCGACGGCAAGGACGTCGACAGCGCCGCGGGCGTGCTGGACCCACAGCGCGGTATCTGGAAGGTCACCATGGACTTCACGAGCGCAGGCTCGAAGAAGTTCGCGGCAATCACCGGCAAGCTGTCGCAGCAGCAGCCGCCGATGAACCAGTTCGCCATCGTGCTGGACAACAACGTGGTCTCGGCCCCGTCGGTCAGCTCCACGCTGAGCGGTTCCGCGGAGATCACCGGAAACTTCACCCAGCAGTCCGCCCAGGACCTGGGGAACATCCTGAGCTACGGTGCGCTCCCGCTGGAGTTCAAGACCGAGACCGTCACCACGGTCAGCCCCGCGCTCGGTGGCGAGCAGCTCAAGGCCGGTCTCCTCGCGGGTGCCATCGGCCTCGCGCTGGTCGTGATCTACCTGCTGGCGTACTACCGGGGCCTGTCGGTCGTCGCCCTGCTCAGCCTGCTGGTCTCGGGAATCCTGACCTACACGCTGATGTCGTTGCTCGGCCCGGCCATCGGCTTCGCACTGAACCTGCCCGCGGTCTGCGGTGCCATCGTCGCCATCGGTATCACCGCGGACTCGTTCATCGTGTACTTCGAACGCATCCGTGACGAGATCCGCGAAGGCCGCACCCTGCGTCCGGCCGTCGAACGTGCCTGGCCGCGCGCCCGGCGCACCATCCTGGTCTCCGACTTCGTGTCGTTCCTCGCCGCCGCGGTGCTCTTCATCGTCACCGTCGGCAAGGTGCAGGGCTTCGCGTTCACCCTCGGTCTGACCACCGTGCTCGACGTCGTCGTGGTGTTCTTCTTCACGAAGCCGCTCATGACGCTGCTGGCCCGTACCAAGTTCTTCGCGAGCGGTCACCCGTGGTCGGGTCTCGACCCGAAGCGGCTGGGCGCCAAGCCCCCACTGCGCCGCTCCCGGCGTACCTCCGCCCCCGTCGACCCGAAGGAGGCGTGAGATGTCGCGACTCGGAACTCTCGGCGCCCGGCTCTACCGCGGCGAAGTCGGCTATGACTTCGTCGGCAAGCGGAAGATCTGGTACGGCGTCTCGATCCTGATCACCATCACGGCCATCGTCGGCCTGGCGGTGCGGGGTCTCAACATGGGCATCGAGTTCAAGGGTGGTGCCGTCTTCACGGTCGAGAAGGCATCCTCGATCTCGGTCGCCCAGGCCCAGGAAGCCGCCCAGGAGGCCTCGGGGCACCCGGCGATCGTGCAGAAGCTCGGCAACGGCAGTATGCGCATCCAGGTCAGCGAGGTGGACGGCGCCCAGGCCGGGCAGGTCGGCGACGCGATCGCCAACGAGCTGAAGGTCCCCGCGGACAAGATCAATGACGAGGTGGTCGGCCCCAGCTGGGGTGAGCAGATCGCCAACAAGGCATGGACCGGCCTCGGCGTGTTCATGTTCCTCGTGGTGATCTATCTGGCGATCGCCTTCGAATGGCGCATGGCGCTCGCCGCGCTGATCGCCCTGATCCACGACCTCACCATCACCGTCGGTGTGTACGCACTCGTCGGCTTCGAGGTCACCCCGGGCACCGTGATCGGTCTGCTGACCATCCTCGGCTACTCGCTCTACGACACGGTGGTCGTCTTCGACAGCCTCAAGGAAGGCACGAAGGACATCACCAAGCAGACCCGCTGGACATACAGCGAGATCGCCAACCGCTCGATCAACGGCACCCTGGTGCGTTCGATCAACACCACCGTGGTGGCGCTGCTGCCGGTCGCCGGTCTGCTCTTCATCGGTGGAGGCTTCCTTGGCGCGGGCATGCTCAACGACATCTCGCTGTCGCTGTTCGTGGGTCTCGCCGCCGGTGCCTACTCGTCGATCTTCATCGCCACTCCGCTGGTCGCCGACCTGAAGGAGCGCGAGCCGCAGATGAAGGCGCTGCGCAAGCGGGTCCTCGCCAAGCGCGCCGCTGCCGCGGCCAGGGGCGAGTCCCTCGACGACCCCTCATCGGAGGGTGCGGAGGGCGAATCCACCGAGCGCAAGGCGACCGCCGCAAGCGCCGTCGTGGGCCAGCGCGACCGCGGTCGTGGCCGTCCCTCGCAGGGAAGGCGCCGATGACGGGAGCGACGCGCGAGCTGCTGCTCAGCCGTATCCGTGACGTGCAGGACTATCCGAAGCCGGGGGTGCTGTTCAAGGACATCACCCCGCTGCTCGCGGACCCGAAGGCGTTCGCGGTGCTCACCGACACCCTCGCCGAGCTGTGCGTGCGCGAGGGAGCGACCAAGATCGTCGGCTTGGAGGCACGCGGCTTCATCCTGGCCGCGCCGGTCGCCGTCAAGGCCGGGATGGGCTTCATCCCCGTACGCAAGGCGGGCAAGCTCCCCGGTGCGACCCTGTCCCAGGCGTACGACCTGGAATACGGCTCCGCCGAGATCGAGGTTCACGCCGAGGACCTCGGCACGGACGACCGCGTCATGGTCATCGACGACGTGCTCGCCACCGGCGGCACCGCGGAGGCGTCGCTGGAGCTGATCCGCCGCGCCGGCGCCGAGATCGCGGGCGTCGCCATACTGATGGAGCTGGGCTTCCTCGGCGGGCGAGCCCGCCTGGAGCCCGCCCTTCGGGGCGCTCCGCTGGAGTGTCTGATCACGCTCTGAGCAGCGCCGCGCCGCTCAGCGGTCCGGAGAACGGGCACCCGGGAACACCGGGTGCCCGTTCCACGTTGTGGACAGACCCGGGTCCCCGGGCGAGGTCGTCGCCCGGGATCGATACCATGGCATTTCCGGGCCTGACCGGGGGACCCGGATCCGCCTGAGGAGCAGCCCTTGCCAGACGAGGCCAAGCACGCCACCGCGCAGTCCGAGCAGCAGGCCGAGCAGGCTGTCGCGGACTCCGCCACGCCCGAGGGTGAGTCCGTGCCCGAGCGGAGCGAGCAGCCCCGCCCGGCCGAGGGCTGGGGCAGCGCGAAGAGCCAGGCCCCGGCACCGGTGACCGCCCCCAAGCCCGCCCCGGCCGCGCCCTCGCGTTCGGGCGGTTCGTCCAACCGCGTCCGCGCCCGGCTTGCCCGGCTCGGGGTGCAGCGCTCGAGCGCCTACAACCCCGTCCTGGAGCCGCTGCTCAGGATCGTCCGCAGCAACGACCCCAAGATCGAGACGTCGACGCTGCGCCAGGTCGAGCGCGCCTACCAGGTGGCCGAGCGCTGGCACCGCGGTCAGAAGCGCAAGAGCGGTGACCCGTACATCACCCATCCCCTGGCCGTCACCACCATCCTCGCCGAGCTTGGCATGGACCCGGCGACTCTCATGGCGGGCCTGCTGCACGACACCGTGGAGGACACGGAATACGGCCTGGACACCCTGCGCCGCGACTTCGGCGACCAGGTGGCCCTGCTGGTCGACGGCGTGACCAAGCTGGACAAGGTGAAGTTCGGCGAGGCCGCGCAGGCCGAGACCGTGCGCAAGATGGTCGTCGCCATGGCCAAGGACCCCCGGGTGCTGGTCATCAAGCTCGCCGACCGGCTGCACAACATGCGCACGATGCGCTACCTCAAGCGGGAGAAGCAGGAGAAGAAGGCCCGCGAGACGCTCGAGATCTACGCCCCGCTGGCGCACCGCCTGGGCATGAACACCATCAAGTGGGAGCTTGAGGACCTCGCATTCGCGATCCTCTACCCCAAGATGTACGACGAGATCGTCCGGCTCGTCGCCGAGCGTGCGCCCAAGCGCGACGAGTACCTCGCCATAGTGACCGACGAGGTCCAGACCGATCTGCGCGCCGCCCGGATCAAGGCCACCGTCACCGGCCGCCCCAAGCACTACTACAGCGTCTACCAGAAGATGATCGTCCGCGGCCGTGACTTCGCGGAGATCTACGACCTGGTCGGAATCCGTGTCCTCGTCGACACCGTCCGCGACTGCTACGCGGCGCTCGGCACCGTCCACGCCCGCTGGAACCCGGTCCCGGGGCGGTTCAAGGACTACATCGCGATGCCGAAGTTCAACATGTACCAGTCGCTGCACACGACGGTCATCGGACCCAACGGCAAGCCCGTCGAACTCCAGATCCGGACCTTCGACATGCACCGCCGCGCCGAGTACGGCATCGCCGCGCACTGGAAGTACAAGCAGGAAGCCGTGGCCGGTGCTTCCAAGGTCCGCACCGATGTCCCCAAGGTCAGCGGCAAGGACAAAGACGCGCTCAACGACATGGCGTGGCTGCGGCAGCTCCTCGACTGGCAGAAGGAGACCGAGGACCCGGGCGAGTTCCTGGAGTCGCTGCGCTTCGACCTGTCCCGCAACGAGGTCTTCGTCT
This sequence comes from Streptomyces sp. NPDC059828, assembly GCF_042731955.1. Classification (NCBI taxonomy): domain Bacteria; kingdom Bacillati; phylum Actinomycetota; class Actinomycetes; order Kitasatosporales; family Streptomycetaceae; genus Streptomyces; species Streptomyces sp. NPDC059828. The sequence continues at coordinate 55,776 of NZ_JBHWIW010000011.1, forward strand.
TCACGCCCAAGGGCGATGTCATAGCGCTGCCCGCGGGCGCGACCCCGGTCGACTTCGCGTACGCCGTCCACACCGAGGTCGGCCACCGCACCATAGGAGCCCGGGTCAACGGCCGGCTGGTGCCGCTCGAGTCCACCCTGGACAACGGCGACCTGGTCGAGGTCTTCACCTCCAAGGCCACGGGTGCGGGCCCGTCCCGCGACTGGCTCGGCTTCGTCAAGTCACCGCGCGCCAGGAACAAGATCCGCGCCTGGTTCTCCAAGGAACGCCGCGAGGAGGCGATCGAGCAGGGCAAGGACGCGATCGCCCGCGCGATGCGCAAGCAGAACCTGCCGATCCAGCGCATCCTCACCGGGGACTCGCTGGTGACGCTGGCGCACGAGATGCGCTACCCCGACATCTCGTCGCTGTACGCGGCGATCGGCGAGGGCCATGTCGCCGCGCAGGGCGTCGTCCAGAAGCTCGTCCAGGCACTCGGCGGCGAAGAGGCGGCCACCGAGGACATCGCCGAGTCCGTACCACCGTCCCGTACCCGTGGCCGCAAGCGCCGTGCGAACGCCGACCCTGGCGTCGTGGTCAAGGGCGTCGACGACGTCTGGGTCAAGCTCGCCCGCTGCTGTACGCCGGTGCCGGGAGACCCCATCATCGGCTTCGTCACCCGCGGCAGCGGAGTCTCGGTCCACCGCGCGGACTGCGTCAACGTGGACTCGCTCTCGCAGCAGCCCGAGCGGATCCTGGACGTCGAGTGGGCGCCGACGCAGTCCTCGGTCTTCCTGGTCGCCATCCAGGTGGAGGCTCTGGATCGTTCCCGGCTGCTGTCGGACGTCACACGTGTCCTGTCCGACCAGCACGTCAACATCCTCTCGGCCGCGGTCCAGACCTCCCGTGACCGGGTCGCCACCTCCCGCTTCACCTTCGAAATGGGCGACCCCAAGCATCTGGGCCACGTCCTCAAGGCGGTACGCGGCGTGGAGGGCGTCTACGACGTCTACCGCGTCACCTCGGCGCGGCGCCCTTAAGGGTCGGTCCGGGGTCGGTCCGGGGCGATCTTCTCGGGCCCTCGACTGCGGCTGCGGCGCTGGCTGCTGGCTTCGCCGGGTGGTACGGCCACGCTGCGTTGTGGGAGTCGCCTGAGGATCCCAGTACGAGGGTGGTCCGACTCTGCCTTCGGCGGGGGAGCCCCACCGTCTTGCGATGTGTCCCCTCGGCCCGGAGGGCCTGGCGAGGCCCCACCCCCTCGGCCCGGGGGCCTGGGGAGGCCCCACCCCCTCGGCCCCAGGGGGCCGGATCACGCTTCGGCGCCGGAGGGGGCCGGTGGGAGGCCCACGCTTCGGCCCCGGAGGGCCGCGGGAGACCCCCACGCATCTGACGCCGCGGGCTGATCCTCAAGGAACGCCCGGACAGGACCCAGCGCGGCGTGGAGCGCCCGACCCGGTGCGCTTCCTGCCGAGGGGGCGCCCGGTGCGCGGGGGGGTGCCTCTATAGGGTTCGTCAAGGAAATCGGGCTGCGTTCGGGCGGGTGGCCAGGCAGCATGGCGAGATGCCAGATCTGCTGTGGGACGACGTCAGGGAGTTCTTCGACCCTGGCCTGATGGGGTCGCTGCCAGATGGGCGGGTCGCAGATACCTCGGTCGAGGACTGGCAGGCGGTGCTTGATCTGGTGCGGTCGCAGGGGTGGTCGTGCGAGTACTCCGAGGACGGCGTCCCGGTTCGGCTGCCGCGAGCTGCGGACATGCTGGCCCGCAGCGAGGGCGCCGACGCGTTGTTGAGGGTCTGGCCCGCCACTGGATTCCTGGTGATCTTTCGGGCGTATGAGGCCAGCTCTATCGACTTCGATGTTGATCTGCGAGAGCTGTGGGGCCAGGACGGCGTCAACCTGCTGTGCCGTCTGCTGCGGGCGATCGGGCGCCGGCTCGGCAAGCCAGTGACGTTGACTCCGGAGTCCGATCCGCTCCACCCCGTTCTCGGGTTCGATGTCGATGCCGACCGCGTGGTGCTGCTGGCGGAACCACGGCTCAGCTGACCGCTTCGGCTGGCCGGGACTCGTAGAAGGTCCCGTCGCGGAGCATGGCGAACAGGACGTCGACCCGGCGCCTGGCCATACAGAGAAGTGCCTGGGTATGCCGCTTCCCTTGGCCGATCTTCTTGTCGTAGTAGGCGCGGGAGGCCGGGTCGCCGAGTGAGGCGAACGCGGCCAGGAAGAACGCCCGTTTCAGCTGCTTGTTGCCCCGTCGGGAGGGTTGCTCGCCGCGTATGGAGGAGCCGGAACTGCGGGTCGCCGGGGCGAGCCCGGCGTAGGAGGCCAGGTGGGCGGCGGTCGGGAACGCGCTCGCATCGCCCACGTCGATCAGGACGCGGGCACCGGTTCTGGTCCCGATGCCGGGCATGGAGGTGAGGATCTTGGACAGTGGGTGCTGGTCCAGCAGTTCCTGGATGCGCTTCTCCAGGATTTTGCGCTGTTCGAGGACGGCACGCAGGGAGCCAGCCAGGCTCGGCACGATCAGTGCGGCCGCCTCGGTGCCCGGGACGACCACGGTCTGTTCGTCGAGGGCGGTGAGGATGTCCTCGACGAGGCGCTCGAACATGCGTGGGGCCAGGAGCCGGGCAACGGCGAGAAGGCGGCGGCGTCCGGCCTTGCGCAGGGTGGCCGGTGAGCCGAACCGCTCCAGCAGGGCGAGGACCGCCGGGTGGTCCAGCCGTGGCCCCAGCACGCGTTCCAGGTGCGGGTGGATCTGGGTGAGCAGTCCGCGCAGGCGGTTGGCGATGCGGGTGGCTTCGCTGGCCAGGTCGTCGTCGAAGCCGACGATCATCTCCAGCTCGGCGATGGTCTCGTCGGTGAGCTCGATGCCGCGCAGGGTGTGCGGCATGGTGCGGGCGGCGTCCGCGATGACGGCCGCGTCGCGGGCGTCGGTCTTGGCTTCGCCGGGGTAGAGGTCGGCGATGCGGCGCATCGTCAGGCCGGGTAGGTAGGCGACGCGGCATCCGGCGTCCCGGGCGACCGCCAAGGGCAGGGCGCCGATGGAGGCGGGCTGGTCGACGACGACCAGGACGGTGCCGTGCTTGGCCGTGAGCTTGTCGAGCACGGCCCGCATCTTGGGCTCGCTGTTCGGCAGCCGCTTGTCGAACACTCGCTTGCCGGCCCGGGTCACCGCGGTTCCGTGGTGTTCGCCCTTGCCGACGTCCAGGCCGAGGAAGACGTCCACATCGCCGGTGTCGATCACGCTGATCCCTTACGAGGTCGTGCTGTCCCGGCCTCGTTGGCGTGGCACCAGTCGCCGGCATCCACGTTACGAAGAGCCTCCCAGCACGCTGGTGGTCCTGCCTCTATCAGCGGTCTACCGATGCCTCCGGCCCGGTGACACCACCCCCCGGATCATGCGAACTACAGGGGGGAACAGTCATGCCGGACCGGAGGCCGGGAGCCCCGTTGCGGGGCCACCAAGAAGGTAACGGGGGGGGCTTCGCGGTGTACCGGACGGCGTGCAGTCGGGCGGTGTGTCCGTCCGCGATCGCCTGCTGACCGCAAGCACACGGTCCCGGACGTCGAGCTCGGCGCAAGCCCGGAAACCGGCCTCCCTCGAGACTGAGTCCGGGAGAGGCTGACGACCACACTCCTGGACGCCCGCATGGTGTACGGCACACCGGAACGCCGAAGGGCCCGGCGGCACGCAGCCACCAGGCCCTCCGGCTCGCTCGCGCAAGCGGGAATCTCAGCCGCCGAACTCCTGGAGCCCCTTCAGGGCCTGGTCCAGCAGCGCCTGCCGCCCTTCCAGCTCCCTTGCCAGCTTGTCGGCCTTGGCGTTGTTGCCCGCCGCACGCGCCGTGTCGATCTGACCGCGCAGCTTGTCGACCGCCGACTGGAGCTGGCCCGTCAGCCCCTCGGCGCGGGCTCGCGCCTCGGGGTTGGTGCGGCGCCACTCGGCCTCCTCGGCCTCCTGGATCGCCCGCTCCACCGCGTGCATCCGGCCCTCGACCTTCGGGCGGGCGTCACGCGGGACATGGCCGACGGCCTCCCAGCGCTCGTTGATGGACCGGAAAGCGGCACGCGCGGCCTTCAGGTCCGTCACCGGCATGAGCTTCTCGGCCTCAGCCGCGAGCTCTTCCTTGAGCTTCAGGTTCTCGGTCTGCTCCGCGTCACGCTCGGCGAAGACCCCGCTGCGCGCGGCGAAGAACACGTCCTGCGCACCGCGGAAACGGTTCCACAGGTCGTCCTCGTGCTCGCGCTGGGCGCGGCCCGCCGCCTTCCAGTCCGCCATCAGCTCGCGGTAGCGCGCCGCGGTGGCACCCCAGTCCGACGAACCGGACAGCGACTCGGCCTCCGCGACCAGCCGCTCCTTCGTCTGCCTGGCCTGCTCCCGCTGTGCGTCCAGCGAGGCGAAGTGCGCCTTGCGGCGCTTGGAGAACGCCGAGCGTGCGTGGGAGAACCGGTGCCACAGCTCGTCGTCGGACTTGCGGTCGAGCCGGGGCAGGCTCTTCCAGTTGTCCACGAGCGCGCGCAGCCGTTCACCGGCCGACCGCCACTGCTCGCTCTGAGCCAGCTCCTCCGCCTCGGCGACCAGCGCCTCCTTGGAGTGCCTGGCCTCGTCGGTCTGCTTGGCCTTCTGCGCCTTGCGCTCCTCACGGCGCGTCTCGACCGTGGCGGCCAGTCCGTCCAGCCGCTTGCGCAGGGCGTCGAGGTCACCGACGGCGTGATGCTCGTCGACCTGCTGACGGATGTGCTCGATCGCCGTCGTCGCGTCCTTCGCGGACAGATCGGTGGTCTTCACCCGCTTTTCGAGGAGGCCGATCTCGACAACCAAGCCCTCGTACTTGCGCTCGAAGTAAGCCAGTGCCTCCTCGGGAGTCCCGGCCTGCCACGATCCGACGACCTGCTCGCCCTCGGAAGTCCGCACGTACACGGTGCCCGTCTCGTCGACGCGGCCCCACGGGTCGCTGCTCACAGCGCCTCCTCCACATGATGCCTGCGAAGCGTTCCGGCCCCGGGCATCGTCCACAGTTTCCCGGACGGGCCTCGCCCGTCCCTCACAGCGTGGACCCGGTCCACGCTGCACAACGCCAATCTAGGCGACCGGCCGCCTGGCTGTCCGCACTCGGCGCCGCCGAATTCGGCTGGGTTCATGCCTTGGCGACGGTCACCTTCTCCAAGGTGACAGCCTTCTTCGGGGCTCCGTCCGAGGCGCCGCCTTCGACACCCGCGGCTCCGACCGCCTTGACGGTGTCCAGGCCGGCGTCGTCGATGGTGCCGAAGGGCGTGTAGCCGGGCGGCAGTTTGCTGTCCTTGTACACGAGGAAGAACTGGCTGCCACCGCTGTTCGGCTGGCCGGTGTTCGCCATCGCGACCGTGCCCGCCTTGTAGGTCACCATGCCGTCCGCGCCCGCCTTGCCGAGGGCGGTCAGGTTCTCGTCCGGGATCGTGTAGCCGGGGCCGCCGGTGCCGGTGCCCTCGGGGTCGCCGCACTGGAGCACGAAGATGCCGGCCGTGGTCAGCCGGTGGCACTTCGTGTTGTCGAAGTAGCCCTTGTCGGCCAGCTGCTTGAACGAGTTGGCCGTGTGCGGGGTCTTGGCGGCGTCCATCGTCACCTTGATGTCGCCCTGGTTGGTCTTCAGCGACATCGTGTACGAGGCCTTCTGGTCGATGGCCATCTTGGGCTCGGCAGAGCCGCTCTTGCCCGTCTTCGGCGCCGGGGACGAGCTGACATCCTCGGGAGACGCCGCGGCGTCGTTGTCGTTGCCGTTGTCCGACAGCCCGACCGAGGCGTAGGCCGCCGCGCCCGCCGCCAGCACCACGGCGAGTGACGCCGCGATGATCGTGTTGCGGCGCCTGGCCTTCTTATGGGCCTCCTCCCGGCGCTGCTGCTGCCGCTCGAACTTCTCTCTGGCGAGCTGGCGCCGCCGCTGATCGCTGCTGACCACCGGGTCTTCTCCTTGTCGGTCGCGTAGGTGTGCGTGGGTGGATCACATGTGGAGCCACGAGCATGTGGAGCTGGTGGAGCTGGTGGAGCTACAAGTGTGGAGCCCACGGAGTCCCGCCCGAGATGTCCGGCGGAGCGTGCCCGTACCGTATACGGGTTGGCTGTGTAATGAGCACCGCCGGTAGGCTCTGAACTGCTGCATTCCGCAACAGCAATCCCGTCGGACGACGACACCGTGAGGACGATCGTGCTTATTGCCGGGTTCCCCGCAGGAGCCTGGGGGACCAATTGTTATCTGGTCGCCCCGGCCGCAGGCGAGGAGTGCGTGATCATCGACCCGGGCCACCAGGCCGCGCAGGGAGTCGAGGAAGCGCTCAAGAAGCATCGGCTCAAGCCCGTGGCGGTCGTGCTCACCCATGGCCACATCGATCATGTCGCCTCCGTCGTCCCGGTGTGCGGGGCCCATGACGTACCGGCGTGGATCCACCCCGCCGACAGGTACATGATGAGCGACCCGGGGAAGGCCATCGGCCGCTCCATCGGGATGCCGCTCATGGGCGACCTCACCGTGGGGGAGCCGGACGACGTGCGCGAGCTGACGGACGGCGCCGGGCTGAAGCTGGCGGGTCTGGAGCTGACCGTGAAGCACGCGCCCGGCCATACCAAGGGGTCGGTGACCTTCAGCCTGCCCGAGGCCGCGGACATCCCGCCGGTCTTCTTCTCGGGCGATCTGCTCTTCGCCGGCTCCATCGGACGCACCGACCTGCCCGGCGGTGACATGGCCGAGATGCTCGACTCGCTGGCCCGCGTGTGCCTGCCGCTCGAGGACTCGACCGTGGTGCTGTCCGGTCACGGCCCCCAGACGACCATCGGCCGCGAACGCGCCACCAACCCGTATCTGCGGGAGGTGGCCGCCGGCCAGGGAGACGGTGGCACCGCCGCTCCCCGACGAGGAATGTGACGAGACCTTCCGTGAGTACCTTCCAGGCCCCCAAGGGCACCTACGACCTGACCCCGCCGGACTCCGCGAAGTACCTGGCGGTGCGCGAGGCGATCGCCGCCCCGCTGCGGAGCTCCGGCTACGGCTACGTCGAGACCCCCGGCTTCGAGAACGTCGAGCTGTTCGCCCGCGGCGTCGGTGAGTCCACCGACATCGTGACCAAGGAGATGTACGCCTTCGAGACCAAGGGCGGCGACAAGCTGGCCCTGCGCCCCGAGGGCACTGCGTCCGTGCTGCGCGCGGCGCTGGAGGCCAACCTCCACAAGACCGGCAACCTCCCGGTCAAGCTCTGGTACTCGGGCTCGTACTATCGCTACGAGCGCCCGCAGAAGGGCCGCTACAGGCACTTCTCGCAGGTCGGCGCCGAGGCGATCGGTGCCGAGGACCCGGCGCTCGACGCCGAGCTGATCATCCTGGCCGACCAGGCCTACCGCTCGCTCGGGCTCAGCGACTTCCGGATCCTGCTGAACTCGCTCGGCGACAAGGAGTGCCGTCCGGTCTACCGGGAAGCCCTCCAGGGATTCCTGCGCGGGCTCGACCTGGACGAGGACACCCGCCGCCGTGTCGACATCAACCCGCTGCGGGTGCTCGACGACAAGCGTGAGTCGGTCCAGAAGCAGCTCGTCGGCGCGCCGCTGCTGCGTGACTATCTGTGCGACGCGTGCAAGGCGTACCACGAGGAGGTACGCGAGCTGCTGACGGCCGCGGGCGTGGCCTTCGAGGACGACGAGAAGCTGGTCCGCGGCCTCGACTACTACACGCGCACGACCTTCGAGTTCGTCCACGACGGTCTCGGCTCGCAGTCGGCGGTGGGCGGCGGTGGCCGGTACGACGGACTGTCCGAGATGATCGGCGGTCCTGCGCTGCCGTCCGTCGGCTGGGCGCTCGGCGTGGACCGTACGGTCCTGGCGCTGGAGGCCGAGGGCATCGAGCTCGAACTCCCCTCGTCCACCAGCGTGTTCGCCGTCCCCCTCGGCGACGAGGCGCGGCGCGTCCTGTTCCGCGTCGTCACCGAGCTGCGCAAGGCCGGTGTCGCCGCCGACTTCAGCTTCGGGGGCAAGGGCCTCAAGGGAGCCATGAAGAACGCGAACCGCAGCGGTGCGCGCTATGCGGTCGTCGCGGGCGAGCGGGACCTCGCCGACGGCTTGGTCCAGCTCAAGGACATGGAGTCCGGAGAGCAGAGCGCCGTCGCGCTCGACGGCCTGGTGGCGGAGATCCGGTCACGTCTGTCCTGACGCGGTTGCCGGGTGCGGGCGCACGCGAGCCCCCACCCCGCCCCCCCAGCCGGGCCATTCCGGTGGGTCCACAAGGACCCCACGGACAGGACACCAAGAGCAGCCCCAGCCCCAGAGCGCAGGTCACGGCCGCCGTAC